>CAYSZC010000007.1:1895-19887 GCA_964435345.1 uncultured Thermotogaceae bacterium | reverse complement strand
CTGGGCTGTGGCGGTTGTGGTACAAGACAGCGGCCGCGCAGTGCGTTGGGGTACCGAACGCCTGAGGAGTTCCGGGACGGGGTGCGGCTCCCCTTGCTGGAACATGGTCAGCCCTCGACGTACCATCGAAGGCAGGAGAACGCTCGGAAGCGGCGTGACGCAACGAACGCGCCGAGTCTCTACTTTACCGGTGGCACGAAGTTAGGGGGCACGCCATGACCATGTTCCGTTCCTTGCTGTTCGCCCCGGGCAATGTGGCCCGGCGGGTGGAGAAGGCGTTGCAGCTCAACGCCGATGTCGTCATCCTCGATCTGGAGGATTCAGTCCCGATCGCCGAGAAGGGAGCGACGCGCGAGATGGTCGCTGCGGCGCTGACTACCGCGCGTGACCGTCCGTGCTATGTGCGCGTCAACGCGCTCTCTACCGGCCTTACCATCGCCGACCTGACCGCGATCGTCTCCTCGCACCTGGATGGGATCGTCCTCGCCAAGTCGGAGACGGCTGTCGATCTGATCAAGGTCGACTGGTTCCTCTCCCACCTGGAGAGGGAGCGGTCGCTCCCTGCCAACTCGATCGACCTCATTCCGCTGGTGGAGAACGCCAAAGGTATCCGCAACGCCTACGAAATCGCCGGCAGCGTTGACCGCGTGCGCCGGCTCTGCTTCGGAGCGATCGATTACACCGCCGATATCAACGTTCATCTGGAAGAGGGAGGAATCGAGATCCTCTACGCGCGCTCGCACTTGGTCAACGCCTCCGCGGCTGCCGGGTTGGAACCGCCGATCGACACCGTCTATCCGGAGATCAAGAATCCTCCAGGGCTGCTCGCCGATGCAACGCTGGGCCGCAGGCTCGGGTTTCAAGGGAAACTCGTCATCCATCCGGACCAGATTGACCCGGTCAACAAGGTATTCTCCCCATCGGAAGAGGAGGTTGCCTATGCGGAGCGCGTCGTCGCTGCGTTCAGGGAAGCGGAGGCTGCCGGGCACGCCGCGATAACGCTTGAAAACGGTAAATTCATCGACTATCCTGTCGCCCGTAGTGCGGAGCGTCTTCTCGCTCTTGCCTCTGCAATACGAAAGGTGAGGTAGGCAATCTCATCGCACATGAGTAGGAGGAAGGACTGAGCATGGCGCGTATCCTCGAAGACCATGGTAAAGGCCTGTTGGCCGAGCTGAAGATCCCCATCCCCACCGGCAGAGCTGCTGCGACCGCTGCGGAAGCCGTACAGGTCGCGCAGGAGATCGGATTCCCCGTGGCGATCAAGGGGCTGATTCCGATCGGGAAGCGGGGCAAGGCCGGGGCGATACGCTTCGCCGACAGCAAGGACGAGGCGTTCGAGCAAGCAAAAGAGATCCTGGAAATGACGATCTCCGGCTATCCGGTCGAGCAGGTATTGGTCGAGCAGAAGCTGGCGATCGCGCAGGAGATGTACCTCTCGATCACGATCGACAAGACCGCCCAGCAGTTCGTTGTTGTGGCAAGCCTGCTCGGCGGGGTCGATATCGAGGAGCTGAGCCGCGAGTACCCCGACAAGGTGAGCAAGACCCACATCAATCCTCTCATCGGCCTGCCCGGGTACAAGGCGATCGAGATATGGTCCGACCTCGGCCTGACCGGCCAGTTGCTGCGACAGGCCAGCACTCTCCTTCTCGGTCTGTATCAGATGTTCGTCCGCTACGACGCCACGCTGGTGGAGATCAACCCGCTCGTGGTGACCGCGGAGGGGACGATCGTCGCCGCCGCCTGCGTGCTGAGCATCGATGAGAACGCCCTCTACCGCCAGCCTGCGCTGGCCGACATGGTCCAGCCGGGGAGTGATCGCGCCTGGCGCCCGCTGACCGAACTGGAGAAAGAGCTGATCGCAGCGAGCGCGAAGGAGGCCTATCGCGGGACGGCCCGTTACACCGAGTTCGACGGGGGGGATATCGGGTTCATGTGCGGCGGTGGCGGGGCCAGCCTTCTGCTGATGGACGCCCTGCGCCAGGCCGGCGGCCGGCCGGCGAACTACAGCGAGATAGGGGGGAACCCGCCGGAGAGCAAGGTCAACAGCCTGTGCAAGGGGATCATCTCCAAGCCCGGGGTGAAGGGACTGTTTGTGGCGCACAACATCACGAACAACACCCAGATCGACCTGATGGCCAAGGGGGTTGTCAGCGCGCTCGCCGAGATGGGGATCGATCTTGAGCGTTTTCCGGTCGTCGTTCGCGAGGCCGGCACCCATGACGAGGCAGGGCGACAAATCTTCACCGCCGCCGGAATCGAGTACCACGGCGACGACATAACCCTTGGTGAGGCCGCCTGCTTGATGGTCGAGAAGATGCGCCGGGTCTATCCGGACTACGATCGCTGGGAGGAAGCGGAATAATGGCTATCTTGGTCGGCAAAGGGTCGCAGGTCGTTATCCAGGGGATCACCGGGCGTGAAGCGACGATGGTGACCAAGCAGATGCTCGCCTACGGGACCCCGGTGGTCGCCGGGGTCACCCCGGGGCGGGGCGGGCAGAACGTGGAGGGCGTCTTGGTCTACGATACGCTCAAGGCGGCGTGCAACAACCATCGGTTGAACACAAGCATCGTCTATGTGCCCCCGGCCGCGGTCCTGGACGCGGTCTGGGAGGCCGTCGTCAACGGGATCGAGCTGATCGTCATCATCACGGAGAACATCCCCCAACTGGACGTGATCAAGCTGTTGCAGCTGGCAAAGGATCGCGGTGTGCAGGTCATCGGGCCCAACTCCGTCGGCATCATCAACCCGGCTGAACGCTGCAAACTCGGCGCGATCGGCGGAGACAACGTCGAGCGCTGTTTCGTCCCCGGCCCGGTCGGCGTGATATCGCGCAGCGGCGGGATGACCGCGGAATGCTCATGGATGGTCAAGAAGGCCGGCTACGGGGTGAGCACCAGCGTCAGCATCGGCGGCGATGCGCTGATCGGCACGAAACCACATAGCCTGCTCCCGCTCTTCGAACAGGACGACCAGACTGAGGCGGTCCTCCTCTTTGCCGAGCCCGGGACCGACTTCGAAGAACGGGTGAGCGTCTCCTTGGAGCGGGGCGAGTTCAGCAAACCGCTCGTCGCCTACGTGGCCGGCCGGTTCACCGAACAGCTGCCAGCGGGGACGGTCTTCGGTCATGCCGCAGCGATGATCGAGGGGGATACAGGCCGCCCGTCGAGCAAGGTCGAGCGGTTGCGATCGGCGGGCGCGCACGTTGCCGAGCGGTTCGATGACGTCATCTCCCTTCTGCAACAGGTCCTGGGCTAGTCTCTTAACAAGGCGCAGACTCACCGTGACTAGGAGCAAGGGATGAACAACAGGAAAACCGTGATCTTGGGGGTCATCGGCGCCGATGTCCACGCGGTGGGGATCAAGATCCTCGAGTATGCGTTCACGGAAGCCGGCTTTCGTGTGATCAACATCGGGGTTCTCTCATCGCAGCAGGATTTCATCGAGGCGGCGGTCGAGGCGGATGCCGATGCGATTCTGGTTTCCTCACTCTACGGGCATGGGGAGCTTGACTGCCAAGGCTTCCGGGACCGCTGCATCGAAGCTGGACTGGACGACATCATAATCTACGTCGGCGGCAACCTGGTGATCGGCAAGCAAGACTGGGACGAGGTGAAAGAGCGGTTCTTGAAGATGGGGTTCGATCGGGTCTATCCGCCGGGAACATTACCCGAAGGTCCGATTCGCGACCTGAAGATGGACCTGGGAGTATGAAGGTTCGCACGCGGAACGGCGGAGTTCGTGAATCGCAAATGGTAGGTAGTGGGCGATGCATAGTAGGCAAGGCAATCTCTTGGCCTTACCCTTTATCGTCCACCGCTTAACCATAAACACATGTCAATTGCCATTCTCTGCGACATCGGGAGCACGTTCACCAAGGTGGTCGCCCTCGATTGCGAGCAAGCGACCGTCCTAGCCGCCGGTGCAGCGCCGACAACGAGCGATTGGGATGTCGGCGACGGCCTTCGTCGTGCGGTCGCGCAGATAGAGGAGCGGATCGGCCCGGTCTTTGAGCGGGCCGCTCTCAGGCTGGCCTGCAGCAGCGCCGCCGGTGGATTGAAGATGGTGGCAATCGGGCTGATCCCCAACCTGACCGCTGAGGCCGCGAAGTGGGCCGCGCTGGGGGCGGGGGCCAAACTCCTGCAGACCCTCTCCTTCAAGCTGAGCGAGCGTGAGCTTGCCGCCATCGATGAAGCAGCGGCCGATATCATCCTCCTTGCCGGGGGGATCGACGGCGGGAACAGCGATACGATCCTGCACAACGCTCGTCTACTCGCCCAATCGCGGTTGTCTGCGCCGATCATCATCGCCGGGAACAAGGTGGTCCAGGACGAGGTTGCGGATATCCTGCGCCATGCGGGCAAGGATGCCCGGATCGTTGACAATGTAATGCCCCAACTCGAAACGTTGAATATCGAACCGGCACAGGAGGCGATCCGCAGGCTCTTCCTGGAGAAGATCGTCGTGGCCAAGGGGCTCGACCGCGTCCAAGGTTCGATCGATGGAGTCGTCATGCCCACGCCGTCGGCGGTGATGGAGGCCGCCCGGTTGCTCGCTCGCGGAGATGGTCAGACCCAAGGTTGGGGCGACCTGATCGTCGTCGATGTCGGCGGGGCCACGACCGATGTCCACTCCATGGCCAGTGGGAACCCCACCACAGCTGGCGTGATCCGCAAAGGGTTGATCGAACCCTGGGACAAACGCACCGTTGAAGGCGACCTGGGAATGCGGCACAGTGCAGCCAGCCTGCTGGCGGCGACAGAGGGAGCCGAGTTGCTGCGCATTGGGAATCAGCTGGACAAGGAGGGGCGCTTCACGCTCGCTGAGATGGAGCGCTTCGTTAGAATGATCAGCCAAGAGAGCGACCGGATATGCGTCTCTGAGCGGGAGATCCTGTTGGAGAGCATCCTCGGCCGCGCCGCAGTGGAGACGGCTGTGATGCGCCATGCAGGCAGGCTGAACCACGTCTTCACCCCCCACGGCAAGCTGACCATCCAGCGTGGCAAGGACCTGACCGGGGTGCGGAGGATCATTGGCACCGGAGGGGTCCTTGTCCACCATCGTTCCCCGCGCTGCGTGCTCGCAGGGGCTCTACAGCACGCCGAGCAGCAAGACGTCCTCACGCCGGCAGAGGGAACATTTTACCTTGATAAGGATTACATCATGGCCGCGGCCGGGCTGCTGGCGGAACAGATGCCCCAGACAGCATTCAAACTTCTCAACCGATATGTGATAGAACTCCAGCAGGAGGCGAGACGATGACAGGAGAGGAGCTCAGCGATCAGCGGTTGCCCAAAGAGTCATTTTTGAGCGAGAGAAAGGAGGTTCTCGCCTTATGGCCGACCGGAAAGGATGTCGATCTGGAGGACGCATTCGCTTACCACGGCGAGTTGCCCGGCAGAAAGAACGTCGTAGCGGTCCTCTCTTGCGCGGCTGATCAGGGGCGGACCCTTGTCCAGCCACGGGCCGGAGTGACCCTGGTCGAGGAACAGATCAAACTGCTCCGTTATCTGCAGGACGAGGGAGAGGCCGATATCCTCCCAACGACGATCGACAGCTACACCCGCCAGAACCGGTATGAGGATGCTGCCAGGGGGATCAAGGAGAGCATACAGTTGGGCCGGTCGATGCTCAACGGGTTCCCCGCAGTCAACTACGGTGTCGCCGCCTGCCGGCGGCTGGTGGAGGAGCTCAAACGGCCGCTGCAGGTCCGCCACGGCACCCCCGATGCCAGGCTCCTGGCCGAGATCACCCTTGCCGGCGGGTTCACCGACTTCGAGGGAGGGGGGATCGGATACAACATCCCCTATGCCAAGGATGTCTCGCTCGAATCGTCGATCGCTTTCTGGCAGTACGTCGATCGGCTGGTCGGCTACTACCACGAGCACGAGGTACGGATCAACCGCGAGCTGTACGGGACGCTGACCGGCACGTTGATCCCCCCGTCGATCTCGCACGTAGTGGGGATCGTCGAAGGGGTGCTCGCAGCGAAACAGGGCGTCAAGCACATCTCCTTCGGCTGTGGTCAGAACGGTCATTTCTTACAGGATGTGGCTGCGATTCAGACGCTGCGCGAGCTGGCAATGGATTATCTCGCCCAAGAAGGGTTCTCCGACGTGACGGTGACCACGGTCTTCCATCAGTGGATGGGCGGGTTCCCGCAGGACGAGGCAAGGGCATTCGCGGTGATCGCCTGGGGCGCGGTCGTGGGCGCCATGGCCAAGGCGAACAAGATCATCGTCAAGACCCCGCATGAAGCGATCGGTGTTCCGACCCGGGAGGCGAACGCACAAGGGCTGCGGGCGACCAGGCAGATAGTGGAGATGCTCAAAGGGCAATCGATCGAACAGACCAAGAAGCTGGACATCGAGAAGACGATGATCAGGACCGAGGTCGCGCAGATCATCGCCAAGCTGCTCGAACTGGGCGAGGGCGACTGGGCGTTGGGAGCGGTCAGGGGATTCGAGGCCGGGGTGATCGACGTGCCGTTCGCTCCGAGCCGGTATACCCATGGGGCGATGCTCCCGGCACGCGACAAGGAAGGGGCGGTCAGGTTCCTCTCCACCGGGAACCTGCCGTTCGACCGGCAGGTGAAGGAGTTCCATCGGGAGAAGCTCGCCGAGCGGGGGAAGAGCGAAGGGCGTGAGCCGAACTTCCAGATGGTCATCGATGACGTATACGCGATCGGGCAAGGACGCCTCGTCGGCTGCCCGAAGACCGATCCCAAGCGCGATGAAGATTTCTAAGATCCTGCTCTCCGCCGGGCTGACCGGGTTCTACTTCGACGACCAGCAAGCGATCAAGGCCGATGCAAAGGCCGACGGTTTCGCCTATCGCGGCGCCCCTCTGACCGCCGGGTTCACCTCCATTCGCCAGCCGGGAGAATCCATATCGGTCATCCTTATCTTAGACGACGGGCAGGTCGCTTACGGCGACTGTGCCGCGGTCCAGTATTCCGGGACCGGCGGGCGCGACCCTCTCTTCCTGGCGCGCGACTACATCCCGCTCATCGAGCAGGAGGTGATCCCGGTCTTTGAGGGGCGCACGCTCGGCTCGTTCAGAGAACTGGCTACAGAGTGTGAATCGCTGCGTTTAAGCGATGGGAAGCGGGTTCATAGCGCGATCGCATACGGGCTGTCGCAAGCGTTCCTCGATGGGGTGGCCAAGGCCAGGGCGACCACGATGACCGAGGTGATCCTCGATGAGTACGGGCTCCCTTACAACAACGTAAAGCCGGTGCCCATCTTCTCCCAGTGCGGGGACGATCGGTATATCGGCGCGGACAAGGCCATATTGAAGCGCGTGGCCATCCTGCCCCACGGGCTGATCAACAACGTGCACGACAAGTTGGGGTGTCGCGGAGAGCTGCTACGCGAGTACATCGGCTGGTTGAAGGAGCGTTGCACCGTGCTCGGCGGTGATCAATATCGCCCGGCTCTCCACCTCGATGTCTACGGCACGATCGCGCTCGCCTTTTCCGGTGACATTCCGCGGATGGCCGACTACCTGCTCGAACTCGAGCAGACAGCCTCGCCTCACCGTCTGCTCATCGAAGGACCGCTCGACGCCGGGGGCAAACAGGCGCAGATCGAACAACTTTCCCTGCTGCGAAGACGGATTCACAAGCTGGGGGGCACAGTGGAGATCGTGGCCGACGAGTGGAGCAACACACTGGCAGATATCCGCGAGTTCGCCGATGCGCAGGCCGCCGATGTGATTCAGATCAAGACACCGGACCTGGGGAGCATCGCCAACACCATCGCCGCGATCCTCTACTGCAAAGAGAAGGGAGTGGGCGCTTATCAGGGGGGGACGAGCAACGAGACCGATCGGTCGGCGCAGGTATGCACGCAGCTCGCCCTGGCGGCACAGCCAGACCAGATCCTGGCCAAACCAGGGATGGGCGTCGACGAGGGTCTGATGATCGTATACAACGAGATGCACAGGACCCTGGCCCTGTTGAGGTCTGCTGCTACCCGACCCAAGCAATGGGCGAAACGTGCCCTGCAAGGCTCCAGCGAACAAGACGGACGAGCCGTGGGGTGAGTGAACGCGCCGCAGTAAGATGCCCCGGGCGCCGGAGTGCAGCTCGAGCAATCCTCGGTAGATGCCTAGGTGCCTGACGGGGTTAGAGACCAGCAGCGAAGGGGAACAGCGGAGATGGAGAAGACATCCATGAAGCGGCACCTGGGGCTCACCTGGGTTCTGTGGGGAGATGGAAAGGGAAAGACGACGGCCGCCATCGGCGCGGCGGTTCGCGCCCTAGGCCATGGCCTTCGCGTCCACCTGATCCAGTTCCTGAAGGCAGGACCGTCGGGGGGGGGTGAGCTGTCCGGCGAGCTCAAGGTCCTAAACGAAGTCCCGGGGTTCTCCTCGGAGCAGCACAGCGCCGGGGGCTGGGTGGTGGCCGAGCTAAGCGATGACCAGCAGGCCGCGCTGGAGCGAGGTATTTCGTCCGCGCGCCAGGTGCTCTCGTCGGGCGAATACGATCTTGTCATCCTCGACGAGGTTCTCTACGCGGTGTCGCTCGGGGGGATCGCTACCACGACCGTGCTTGACCTCCTTCGCCACAGGGCCCCCCACACCGAGGTCATCCTCACCGGCGGATGGAGCGAGGTTCCGGAGCTCATCCCCGTCGCAGACCTCGTCACCGAGATGAAGAAGGTGAAGCACCCGTTTGATCTCGGGATCGCAGCGCGGAAGGGTGTCGAGTACTAGAAGGTGCGCCTGTTCCTGGCTGGAGAGGTGTCATCCGCGGAGCGAGTCTCTCCAGCATGGATGAGCGAGCGGCCGTGCGTAGCTCCGCTTTGCCACGTTGAACCGTTCCACAAAGGCGCGGGCCTCATCGAGCGCGAAGTCGCTTCGGTCAAGGCTGAAGTCGCATCGGCCAGCAGGCACGCCCGTACTACAACACCGAGCGCAGGCACTCGGGGCTTGACTACCGAGCGCCTGTGGTGTACCTTAACGAGGCGGGGATCCACCCGAGGGTCTTAGTCGAAACCGGCCCTCCAAGTGGTTCCGTTTCAGGGGCGCAGGTCCGCCCCGGGTTTCCCACACGGGCTGCTAGAACGGCCAGAAGCGCTGGTCGTGCCAGACGCGCTGGCGCAACTCCTGATCCAGAGCAGTGAGGAGATCGAGGTGCGTCCGCTCCCACTGCGCAAGCCAGCGGTACACAGCCCTCGCCTCGCCGCTGGCCTTGCGCTCCGCATCCGAGTAGAAGGCGACCGCACGTTCCTCGAGCGCCATCGCCGCGTACAGCGCCGCGGCCTCGTACGAAGCGGCCGAGATCTCCGCCTTGACCGCGTCCGTGAGGACCGCCCCGCTCACGTCTGGCGGCCTCTCAGCGGGCGCCACTTCGGTCATTCGTCCGGTACGCATGACATCGGCGAACGCCTTAGACAGGACCTCAATGTGACGCCCCTCCTCCCGGGCCAGGTTCGAGAAGATTTCTCGCACCGACTCGGTTTGAGAAGCCGCCGCGCTCGCCTCGTAAAACGCCTTCCCCCGCCGCTCGAGGAGCAAGGCGCCCTTCAGGATGTCCTCGTGACTCTCCATCGTCAGCCCCCTTCTTCAGGGATCATAGTGCTGGAAGTTTCCCGTCACAACCGATTGCCCTCGCGCAGCGAAACGGCGCTCCACGTGGCCATGCCAGATCGCACGCCGGTCGGGCGCACCACCCGATGTCGAAGCGTGTTCTATCCGTTGATCCAACTGCTTGAATGCGAGACCAGGCCTTGGCTGCGCATCGAAGCAGGTCACTGTTGACAGCGAGCCGCGTCGGGTGATAGAGTGTGCTCGATAACATCGGGGGTTCGGGCAAGCGGGGGGAATGGAGGGAGGTATGCCGATTCGTAGAAGATCCTGCGATAAGAAGATCGCCACGAGAGAACACCCCGATATGTCGCGGGTTAGGGCCAACGCGATGCTCTATTCGCAGAGTCTTGTACCGCAATCGCAACCGTGTCTGGGGCGTCATGCGGGTCGGTATGAATTAATGTCAGGGCTACTGTCGCCGTAGTCAGAGAGGAGGTATACCTTGCCCGACCGATCACGCCTTGTCAGGATGAAGATCACGAACGTAGGTTGTGTCGGACCTGAGGGATTGACTGTTGAGCTCGATGACATCCTCTGTCTTGTGGGGGTCAACAACTCCGGTAAGTCTACGATCCTCCGTGCTTACGAGCTCGGTGCAGGCAAGGCTACGTTCACCGAGAACGATCTCTGTAAGCGTGCCGGAGATTCGCCCGCATCCATTGAGCTCTGGGTTCATATCCCAGCGGGCACGCCCAACATCGCGGAGAAGTGGAAGACAGCCAACGGGGACCTTCTCCTGGTGCACAGTAAGTGGGAGTGGAGTCGTGAATCGGGCTTGAAGCCTGTTCGGACTACTTGGGATCCAGAGACGAAAGACTGGGCCGCAGAAACAAAAGCGGCTGGCCTTGATGAGGTATTCGACAGTCGTCTTCCGGTCCCTCTGCGCATCGGTACTCTTCAAGATCCTGAAGAGGAGCACAAGGCCTTGTTCGCGCTCGTGTTGCAGCCCATCTCTGACAGGCTCAAAGCATTGCAGCGCGACACTGAGTCGGAGCTTAAACAGGCATTGGATGCGTTCATAGCCTCAGCACAGAAGCCTGTCGAGGAAGAGCGCCAGAAGATCGCTCATCTGAAAGACGGCCTACACCGATCACAGACCCAGATCTTTCCGAATCTGTCCGTAGACGTGGACATTGGCTTGGGAAAGATTGAAATCGATCTAACGAGTCAGCTCACGAAGAACTCCGGTATCCGATTCACCGAGTGGTCGGACGAGGTTCGGTGGAGCCAACAAGGCACAGGCTCCCAGCGTGCGCTCTTCTGGGCGCTGCTGCAAGTGCGCTCACGGCTTCAGACCTCAACCGACCTCAGAATCGGTAATGAGAGGGCAATAGCTGACCTGAAGAAGAAGATCGCCAAGCTTGAGAAGAACGAGGCTGCAGCCAAGACGGAGAGGACCAAGGCGGCCAAGAGGGCAGAAATCGGAGATCTCCAAAAGGAGCTTGAGGGTCGGCAGGCAGTCCCGCCTGACGGGTCGGCGGCGGGGCAATCTCCGAGTCTCGCCCTACCTGGATACATGTTGCTCATCGATGAGCCCGAAGTCGGGCTTCATCCTGCCGCAATACGTGCTGCCAGTCGATATCTGTACGCCCTGGTCGAAGATCCCGCTTGGCAGGTGATGCTCTCCACCCACGCTCCATCGTTCATTGATCCTCTCCAAGACCATACGACCATCGTTCGGCTTTCTCGAAGCCAGGCGAATCCAACGCCCGACACCTATCGAGCAGAAGAGGTTGCGTTCTCGGCGAACGAGAAGGAGAACCTCAAGATGCTCAATCGGTTCGACCACAGCTTGGCAGAGATGTTCTTCGGGCAGTATCCCATCCTGATCGAAGGCGATACGGAGTTCGCCTCGTTCGAGCGGATCATGAATCAAGATCGAGAGGCGTTCCCGATTTCGGCAAGGCCGATTCTCGTCCGCGCTCGCGGAAAGCACACGCTGATCCTGGTGATCAGGATGCTCCGGCATTTCAAGGTGCCGTTCTCGGTCCTTCACGATTCGGACACTCCGTATCATCGAAACGGATCGGCGAATCCCGCGTGGGCAGCAAACACAGGCATATACCGAGAGATTGCCGCGGCAAGGACCGACGGAATTCGTGTTGTTCACCGGATCTCCCTCCCTATCTTCGAGCTTGCCCATATTCCGGTTGAGAAGGACGAGACCGGGCACGCCAAGTTTCCACCCGGCAAGGACAAGCCGTGGCACATGCTAACGTCACTAGATGCCGATGAGAGAGCGATAAGCAGTGTGCGTAGGGTTCTCGACGATCTGCTGTCAACGACTGCACGACAGGAGGCTCTCGACGCTGATTTCGAAGACACGCTTTTACGTAGCGTCACAGCCTGGGCGAACGAGCATTCTCCGGGGGACCCGAGATTCTTCGGAAGGAGTCCTAACTAAAGCGGGACATGGGGTATGGTCTTGCATTCGAGCATGTGTTTCTAACCGTTTCACCAAGGACGTAGGTTTGCTTGGGCGCCACTTTCGCCACGCTCCGCAGTAAGCTGCCTCGCTTCGCTTGTGCCTCGCCGACGGCGGGCGCAGCCCTGCAGATCGTTTACACAAACCGTTCGCCCGGGGTGCGGCAGTAGCCGTTGAGGAACTCCTGCCCGGAGATGGCCCGACACCCGGGGGGTTGGAGTTCGAGCATCTCGATAATCCCCTCTCCCGTGGCCACGAACAGCCGGTCCCGACGTGGGAGGATCGTCCCGGCCGGCAGGCCGGGGGCATCGCCATCCGCGCCCCGGGTGCGGTGTACCTTCACGACCTTGTCCCGGAGGGTCGTCTGCGCCCCTGGCCAGGGGTGGGTCCCCCGCACTAGGTCGTGGATCCGCCGCGATTCCCACTCCCAACGGATGCGCCCGTCCTCCCGATGGAGCTTCGGCGCAAGCGTTCCCTCCTCCGGCTGGGGCTGAGGTTTCACGGTCCCCGCGACCATCCCGCCCAGCGTCTCCACGATGAGCTCGGCCCCCAGCGCGGCAAGGCGGCGTTCGAGCTCCCCCGCCGTCTCGTCCGGACCGATGGAGATTGCCTTCTGGAGAAGGAGTGGCCCGGTGTCCATCCCCTCGTCCAGGACGAACGTCGTGACGCCGGTCTCGCCCTCCCCGCGGATCACCGCCCACGCCACCGGCGCTGCCCCCCGGTACTTGGGGAGGAGAGAGGCGTGGATGTTCACCGACGCCAACTGCGGGAGCCCGAGCACGGCCGGGCGCAGGAACTGCCCGAACGCGGCCACCACGAGGAAGTCGAGGTCGAGGGCCCGCAGCCTCTCGACGACCTCCCCGGCGTTGATCGTCCGCGGTTGGATGAGCGGGATCCCCAGCTCCTGGGCAACTTCCTTCACCGGGGGAGCGGCGAGCTTGAGTCCCCGCCCTGCCGGGCGGTCGGGCTGGCTGACCACGGTGAGGACGCCGTACGTCTCGGCGAGGCGCCGGAGCGCAGGTACGCCGAACGCCCCGGTGCCCGCGAACGCGATGCGCAACCCTAACCTGTGTGACGATCGTTCGCTCTTGGCTTCGGACCCCCGCGATAGGCCAGCGTTCACCGCAGAGGACGCGGAGCACGCAGAGAATCCCGAGGGATCGTAGCGTCGCAGCTTGTCTGCGACGGCCTTGTGCGCCTCGTGTGCGACGTCAAGATCGGGATCGCGATCGGCATCGGGGATGAACCCCGAGGCGTCGGGGATAAACCCCGACGCTACAGACTCTTCTCTGCCTGCCTCTCCGGTGAGAGAGGCCGCGGGTGTTGACCGCAGGCTCAGGTTCCCCACGCAGCCTCCTAGCCCGGCGAAGACACCCTCTCTGTCTGCCGCTCAGTGGAGGCGCGGAACTCGGCGAGCACCTGGCGCCGCTCGTCCTTGGGGAGAAGGTCCACGTACAGTACGCCGTCGAGGTGGTCCACCTCGTGCTGCAGGACGCGGGCCTCGAAATCGGCAAGGCGAAGCTCGACCGGCACCCCGTCCTCGTCTACCGCCTGGACGACCACTTCCTTGGCCCGCGGGACCTCCGCCTCTACGCCAGGTAAGGAGAGGCACCCTTCCCAGTCAACCACCAGCTCGGCGGACCGGGTGACGATCGTCGGGTTGAGGAGCACGCGCTCTTCGTCCCCGATTCGAACCAGGATTGCCCGCACTGGGAGCCCGAGCTGGTTCGCGGCGAGGCCCAGCGCCTCGATCTCCGCAAACGCCGTGCGCAAGGCACCGGCGGCCGCGAGGGCCTCGGCGCTCCCCGGCCGGACCGACCGCGTCGGTCGTCTGAGGATCGGGTTCGGGTGAGTCAAGATCATCGGTTTGGCTCGCCTCCCAAGGGGCCTTTAGTATACGGGGATCGGATAATGCCCACAATGGAGGGATCCGCGCGACGGACGCTCGTGTGCAAGGTGCTGGCGCTGGAGCGCGGGAAGGCGTTCGCGGATACGGCCGTCTTGGGTGGCCTGGAGGGGTTCGTCTCCCGGCACGTCCCGGAGGCGGCCCACCTCGTCGCCGGTTACGCCGCGCTCGACCCGGCGGCCCGGGCGAAGGCTCTGGACCGGCTGCAAACGTGGCTCGACGCGCCTCCACCCGAACGGCCGCGGGAACCGTTGAGCCAAATCCCCGTCTCCCGCGCCCCCGGGGTGGGGAAGAAGCGCGCCGACCTCCTGGGGCGACTCGGGATCTACACCGTGGAGGACCTGCTGACGTTCTTCCCCCGTCGGCTCGAGGACCGCTCTCAACTCCGGCCGATCGCCCAGGTGCGGGACGGGGAAACCTCCCTTGTCCGCGGCGTGGTGCGGGCCAAGTCACGGGTCAAGGTGAGGCGGGGGCTCGAACTGATCAAGGCCGCGGTGGACGACGGCACGGGGTTCCTGTTCGCGATTTGGTTCAACCAACCGTGGCTGTGGGATCAACTTGCCCAGGGCGAGAGGTATGCCTTGTTCGGCAAGGCCCAGCTCCGCTACGGAGAGATGCAACTGGAGAACCCGGTGTGGGAGAAGGATGGAACCGAGGTCCAGACCGGGCGGTGGGTCCCGATCTACCCGAGCACGGAGGGCCTGACCCAGCCGGTCCTCCAGGGCCTCATCCGCCAGGCCCTCGACCGGTTCGCGGACCACGTCTCCGACGTGATGCCGGACTCGATCCGGAAACGGTTGGCCCTCCCTTCGCGCCGGGAGGCGATCTCCCGGATCCACCTCCCGGAGGACCCACAGGACTTCGAGCGGGCGCGGCGGGCGTTGGCGTTCGAGGAGCTTCTCTTTCTGCAACTGGGAATCGCCCGCCGCAAGGCCCCGGACTCCGCCCCCGGTCGGTGCCTTGACCCCAACCGAGCGCTCCTCGACCGGTTCGTGAGCGCGCTCCCGTTCGAACTCACCCCGTCCCAGGACCGGGCCCTGCGGGCGATCGAAGGGGACCTGCGGTCCGCGCACCCCATGCTTCGTCTACTCCAAGGGGACGTCGGCTCGGGGAAGACGGCGGTCGCCGCCGCGGGATGCGTGATGACCGTGTCGGCCGGGGCCCAGGCCGCGGTGATGGCCCCCACCGAGATCCTCGCCGAGCAGCATCACCTGGTGCTCCAGGATCTCCTGCGGGATCTGCCGGTACGGGTGGGGTACCTCGCGGGCGGGATCGGGCGCAGGGAACGACGGGCCATGCTCCAAGCGATCGCGGACGGGGAGGTGGACGTGGTCGTGGGGACCCACGCCCTGATCCAAGAGGACGTGGCGTTCCACGACCTCGCCCTGGCCGTGGTGGACGAGCAACACCGGTTCGGGGTCATCCAACGCGCCGCGCTCGAGGCGAAAGGGGCGGGCACGAACATCCTCGTCATGTCCGCCACACCGATCCCGCGCACCGTGGTCCTCACCCTGTACGGGGAGTTTGCCGTGTCCGTGCTCGAGGAAATGCCGAACTCGCGGGGAGGCGTGCGCACGACCTGGCTCTCCGAGTCCCGCCGAGAAGACGTGTACCGCGAGGTGGGCGCCCTGCTCGCCCGCGGCGAGAAGGGGTACGTGGTGTTCCCACTCATCGCTGAATCGGAGGAGCTCGACCTGCGGGCGGCCACGGAGGGGTATGACGAGCTGCGGCAGCGGTTCCCCGACCATGGGGCCGCCCTCCTCCACGGCGGGATGAGTTCGGAGGAGAAACGAGCCGCGATGGCGGCGTTTCGCGACGGGACGGTGCGGATCCTCGTGGCGACGACCGTGGTCGAGGTCGGCCTGGACGTGCCGGACGCATCGTTCCTCGTGATCGAGCATGCTGACCGGTTCGGGCTGGCCCAGCTCCACCAACTGCGGGGCCGGATCGGGCGCAAGGGCCAGCCCGCCGTGTGCTACGCCGTCGCCGACCCGACCACCGACGAGGCGCGGGAACGGCTCGCCGCCTTTCGCGACCTCACGGACGGGTTTAAGATCGCCGAGGCCGATCTCCGGATCCGCGGCCCGGGCGACCTCCTCGGAACGGAGCAGTCCGGCTTCGTCTCTCAACTGCGCGCCGCCGATCTGGGACGGGACCTCGGCGTGCTGGAGAAGGCGCGGGCCGAGGCGCTGCGGCTCGCCGCGGACGGCGTCCCGGAGGAACTGGCGCGGGAAGTGGAGCGCCGGTTCGGGGAGGCCCTATCGCTACTGGGGGTGTGACGTGACCGACGAACAGACCAGGAAGGACGTTTCCGCGTGCCCCCTCGATCGGAAGAGGCTGTTGGCCGATCCCTGTTATGATCACGCCAACCACCATGGACGCAAAGGACACAAAGAATGTACGACCCACATGCTGTATCTCACCGCAGAGGCACCGAGAACGCAGAGAAACCTCAGGTCGGGGTCGAGGGTTCAAACCAACCCATGACTTTCGGGTTCCTCTGCGACCTCCGCGTCTCCGTGGTGAACACGTATGACGGGAGGCATCCGCCGTGTTTGGGTCTGACACTTGGTGTCCTTCGTGCCCTTCGTGGTGCCATGAGCGACAGTGAACACGAGTATGACAAAGGCTAGCTTGATGGACAACCCAGTGCGCACAGGAGGATCGCGGTGGGTCGTGCGTCGGGCCCGCTGGGTGAGCGTGAACCCAGCGGCCATCGCCGCCCTCGCCGAGAAGATGCGCGACCTCCCCGCCGTGACCTGGGACAGCCGCTACCACTTCCGCGGCGAGGAAGAACTGACCCTGCGCTACCTCCTCGTCCTCGACGCGCTCAATTTCTGCTTCTGGCCCCCTCTCTCCCTGCCTGCGCCGCGGGCGCGGCAGGCAGGCAGCCCTCCCCCACGAGAGGGCGAGGGAGCACGAAAGTGGTCTGTGGCCGGGCTGGACGGGGAGCGGCTCACGGGCTACTTCGCGCTCGCCTACGCCCTGCGCCGGGCCGCGGAAGACACGCCGTTCTTCGATCCGGGTGCGCTCGCCACCGTGGACGCGGACAGGCTCCGCTCCGTGCTCGGGGAGATCCCGCTCTTGCCGTGGCGGGTCCGCGCGATACGCGAGGTCGGGGAGGCCCTGCGGTTCGGCTCGGCCCGGGAGTTCTTCGCGCGAGCGCAAGGTTCCTGTGCGCGCCTGGTGGAACTCGTCACCGCGCAGTTGCCTTTGTTCCGCGACGCGGCCCTGTACGAGGGCCGGGAGGTCTTTTTTCACAAGCGGGCGCAGATCCTGTGCGCCGACCTGTGGGGTACGTTCGGAGGAGAGGGCCCGGGCGCGCTCCACGACCTGGGCTGGCTCACCACGTTCGCTGACTACAAGCTCCCCCAGCTCCTGTGGGCGGAAGGGGCGTTGATTCTCCACCCCCTACTCTCCCAGCGTATCCGAAAGTTCGAGCTGCTCGCGGCCGGGTCCCCCGAGGAGGTCGAGCTGCGCGCGGCCACCGTCATCGCGGTAGAAGACCTCACCGCCGTCCTGCACGGCCTCGGGCGGTCCGTGCGCCCGTTCGAGGTGGACTGGATGCTGTGGAACCTCTCCCAAGCCAAGCTCCCCTTTCCCCACCACCGCACCCGGACCGCGTTCTACTAGCCTGTGTAACCATGCCCCCGAGAGTCGTTGTCCCCTACGGAAGATCCCCGAACGCATGGGTATTCGCGTCCACCGCAGAGAACGCAGAGCCCGCCGAGACGTGCAGAGAGAGAACTTGCGAGCGACGTGGAACACCGGGCAACTCCTCTGAGGAAACCAAGAAGTTAGGAACCCAAGGGCGAAGTCGCGATCTCTTGACATCACCCCAGACGGCCTCCTTCCGGACTCCCGATACTTCGATCCACTCGGGGTTCCTCTGCGATCTCCGCGTCTTGGTGGTGAACACGAACTCGCCGTCTCAGGCGCGTCGCCTGTTCCACTCCCTACAATGACCGACACAGCCGCGTTCCGGATCCTGGCCGAGGTCCCGGGGACGAACGCCCGCCGCGGGGAGATCGTTACACCGCACGGCACGATCCAGACCCCGG
>CAYSZC010000007.1:0-1795 GCA_964435345.1 uncultured Thermotogaceae bacterium | reverse complement strand
ACGAACGCCCGCCGCGGGGAGATCGTTACACCGCACGGCACGATCCAGACCCCGGCGTTCGTGGCCGTGGCCACCCGGGGCACGGTGAAGGCCCTGTCCGCCCACGACGCCGCATCGCTCGGGGTCGAGGTCCTGATCGGGAACACCTACCACCTGGCGCTCCGGCCGGGAGCGGAGGCGATCGGGGCGCTCGGGGGCCTGCACGGGTTCACCGGCTGGACCGGCCCCTGGTTTACCGACTCCGGGGGGTTCCAGGTGTTCAGCCTCGGGGCGGGGAAGGTCCACGGCGTCGGCAAGATCGCGTCCATCTTCCCCGGCGAGACCCCGACCAAGCCCGTGGGGCAGTCGCTCGTCGAGTTGACCGAGGACGGAGCTCGGTTCCGGTCGGTCGTGGACGGGTCGTGGCTGTTCTTCTCGCCAGAGGAAGTGATCCGCCAGGAGCGCCTGCTCGGGGCGGACGTCATCCTCCCCTTGGACGAATGCACCTCGCCGTTTCACGACCGTGCGTACACGAAGCTCGCGATGGAACGCACCCACCGCTGGGCCGAGCGGGCGCGGGCCGCGTTCGAGCGGACACGCGGGCTCGGACCAAACCCCGGCCAGGCCCTGTGGGGGATCGTCCAAGGCGGGGCGCACGAGGACCTGCGGCGGGCATCGGCCAAAGTCATCGCCGGGATGGGGTTCCCTGGGTTCGCCATCGGAGGATCCCTGGGTCGGTCCAAGGAAGACATGCTGCACGTGATCGAGTGGACGGTGGCCGAGCTCCCCGCGGATCGGCCGCGGCATCTTCTGGGGATCGGCACGGTGGAGGACATCCTCGCCGCGGTGGAGCGGGGCGTGGACACGTTCGACTGCGCGGCCCCGACGCGCCTGGCGCGAAACGGGGCCTTGCTGACGTTCCGGGAAGAGAGGTTCCGGATCGCGATCAAGAACGCCCGATTCCGGGACGACGATCGCCCCGTGGAAGAAGGGTGCGACTGCCCGACCTGCGCCCGGTACTCCCGGGCGTTTCTGTGCCACCTCCTCCGCGCTGGCGAGCTTTCCTACTACAGGCTGGCCACTTTGCACAACGTGCGGTTCATGGTGCGATTGATGGAACGCGTGCGAACGATGCTTGCGCACCACACTCTCCCCAGCGTGGCGACCGTCTGCGAAGGGACCGATACCTGATGATCGTCGGGCGGCCAGCTTCCGGGCCAAGCCAGGACTTGTTCACGCGAGTGCTGGAGCCCAGGACCCTCGTAACTCAATGATCCACGTGCTGGGAGAAGTCAGGCTTGGACAATACGGACCACAGCATCGACGACCTGTGTGACTTTCGCAGGGCGCAGTCTCCCCGCTGTGTAGGCCACGATGGATGTGTCGGCAGTGAAGCGACGGTTAGGGCGGATTGTAGAAGCCTGTCTGAGCGTGCCCCTCTCATAGTCGGCGTCAGAAAGGGCAATGGAGTAGGCGTCGGCGCGGGCGGCGGACGTGATCTGGCATAGGATGACATCATCGCCTGCGAGCGGAGCCACGACTAGGGCGGGGCTCTTCTTGGATTGAGAAAGATCGGAGGATGGAAAGGGGACGACTACAACGTTGCCCTTCACACATGCGCCCATGCGTGATCCTCTTCGGGAAGATCCCAGTCGCGGCGGAGGACTCCCTCTGTGGCAAGCATCGTCTGAAAGCCGGGAGAGGCAAGGAGCAGACGGAGGCTGATACCGCTAACCGGGTACTGAGCAGCGGCAGAGTCGCCTTGAGGCGCGCGTTCTCCTGCTTCAGATGTCGGTACTCCCGCACCTCCTCCACC
>CAYSZC010000006.1:13415-19961 GCA_964435345.1 uncultured Thermotogaceae bacterium | reverse complement strand
CTAGGAGGCGCGCTTCGTGGTTCCCTGTGGACCACAGGGCGGTGGCCAAATCGTGATCGGTTCCGAGACGCTTCGCCAGCTTCCGCAGCTCGTAAACCGACACCCCGAACGCGTTCTCGACGTTGATCCCGTACCGAGCCATCCCCGCTCGGCTCTCCTCTCTCCCCCGGGAAGCCAGCTCGGACAGGATTCCCGAGACCCGGTCTTTGTACGTCATCGCAGATCTACGCTTGTTGCGTCGGGGAGAGGAACTCCACGCGGCCCGAGGCGAGATCGCATACCGCACCCACCACAGCGGCGCTTCCGTTGCCGAGGCCGGGCAGGGCAGGGCACGGCACGGCGCAGGTGTTCGACCATTCCCTCCACGTGGCGGTGCACGGTCTGATCGCAGAGGTCGCCCTCGCAGAAGCGTGCCTTCTTGACCGCCGGCCGGATCGCGGCGCACAGGCAGTCATCGGGCTCGTCGGGTCGGTGGGAGATTGCGGCGCGGACCACCCCACACCCACGATGACCGAGGACCACGACCAGCGGTACGTTCAGATGCTCCACCGCGTACTCTGCTTGCCCGCACCGCCGCACCCGCGACGTGCCCTGCGGTGCGAATTGCGAACAGATCGCCCAGCCCTTGGTCGAACACGATCTCTGGCGGAACCCGCGGATCCGAACACCCCCGGATGACCGCCCACGGACGCTGCTCGCGAAGAAGGCCAGTCCGCCACGCGACATCCTGGTGCTGATGGCGGAGGAAACCGGCGGCGTACGCGCGGTTGCCTTCGATCCATCGGTCGAGCGTCTCTTCCCAGGTCACCAGGCGCCTTACGGTCCCTGGGGGTACGGGACCCCAACCTCGAGCGGGATGTGCGCCGGGACCGGCTCGATCATACCTCGCCGATCCAGGACCCAAGCACGGCGTGGCCCCACGTCCGCGCATCCTGCATCCGGACGGCGTATCTCTGCACAAGTGAGCCGCGGGGCGCCACGACCCGCAGCGGAAGCTATACTTGGGGACCTATGGTCAAGCGCAGTCGCTGGTGCGCGGTGGGGGGACTTGTCGCCGCCGTTTCTCTCCTTGGCTGCGCGCCCAGGCCGGTAGGCCCGGAGCTCGCGGTGTTCCAGGTCAGAGAAGGGGTGTGCGCCACCGCTTCGGGGAACGTGCGCGTTAGCGTCGAACCCGGCGAGCTGGTCGTCGCGGGCGAGTACCTGGCGCCCACGCCGTGTCACGCGCTCCATGCTGTGCTGATCGCCTCGGGCCGGCGCGACCTCACTCTCGCCATCGCCGCCGCGGCTCTGGACGGGCCTTGCGTCCAGTGCTTGGGGCTGATCTCGTACGGAGGACGGATCGAGGGGCTTTCCGGACGGTGGCGGCTGCGCATCTTCCACGGGGAGGACCTGGTGTGGGATGCCTGGCACGATGTCCCGCCTCCATAGGAAGTCCACGTTTCCTACACTGGATGTCCAAGCCCGCGGGGGAAGATCCGGCGGTGCCTAGCGAGAGCCCACGATGGATGCTATACTGACGATGTAGATCTGCCACCCCCGCCGTGGCACACACCCACGGCGATCCCACCCAAGGGGCGGAGGCGCCTGCCTCCGCCCCACCCTTTTCGCTCATCTCTGCGGCAGCAGGGCCGTGTCTCGCGAGGTTTACAGATGCGCGATGTCGGGGACGGTGCCGTCCTTGAGGCGCCACAACATCTCCCCGGCGTTGGGCACGGCGAGCACGCCTTTCTGGTCCATGTACGCCTCGGGCTGGAGGGAACCAGGGTCGCGGTAGCCGAGGTTGATCCGGCGGCACAGCTGGGGGGGAATCCCCGTGGCGAGCACCACCTCGATCCGCGGGCGCTCGATGCCCTCCCGATACGTGCCGATCCCCTTGACGTGGGTGGAGTGGGCGAGCACGCCCCACGGCACGTCGCGGAACCGCTCCCATTGGGAAACGAAGTAGTCACGGGTGTGATAACCGACCTTGAGGAGCCACTTCCCGTGGGTCGCGGACACCTCGTGCAGGGCGGGGGCGTAGATGATGAGCGTCCCGCCATCGGCCACCACCGGCTCCAGTTTGTACATGCACTTGCCGGCGGTCCACAGCTCCCGGTACATCGGCGGAGCCATCGCGAGCACGGTGTGGAAGGAGCGCTCGGCCCACACGATGTTCGCCTCGGCCGAGAGGGCAGCGGCCTTGCCCCACGCCTCCCGAACCTCGCCCACGAACAGACCGATGAGGTCGTGGCCGCGCATCACCAAGGAGAGCCCAGCGCGCGGGGTGGGGACGGCGGCCGCGGCGCGCTCGATCAGCGCCCGGACCGGCGTGTCGCGGTGCCCGTTCACCTTGGGGTTGGTGATCAGTGCCCCGAGCCAGTGCGAGGCGTGGAGCATCTCCGGCCCGGAGATCCCGGGGAACAGGTACTTGTGCCCACCGGAGAACCCTACCACCTCGTGCGGGAACACCGGGCCGACGAGGAGGGCGAAGTCGTGTTCAAGCACGGCCCGGTTGACCCGGATCGGCACTGTCTCGTGGAGGAGCCCGCCCGAGATCTCGCCCATTTCCTCCGGGGTGACGGTCCCCACCTGGACCAGGGCGGTCGGGTCGTCCCAGCGGTGCTGGAGGATCTGGATCCGTGGGAAGTCGTGGCGCCGTGGTCCGAGGTGACGGACGAGGTCGTCTTCCGTCAGTGGGGGGTGGGTCCCGAGGGCGATCAGGAATGACAACCCGCGGGCCTGCGCGCCGAGCGTCGTGGCGATCGCCTCGAACACGGCGGGCATCGGCAGGGTCCGCGTATCGTCGGGGATGACGACAAGCACGCGCTTCCCGCGCACAGCGAGCCCGGCCAGGGCTTCGGACAGGCGCTCCCGGAGTTCCCCGTCCCCGATCGGTCGCCCGGGCGCGTGACCGATCATGGGCTGGCCTCCCATTCGGTGTGGAACGTGCCGGGCTTGTCCACCCGCTCGTAGGTGTGGGCGCCGAAGCAGTCGCGCTGGGCTTGGGTGAGGTTCGCGGGGAGCCGTCCGGTGCGGTAGGCGTCCACGAAGTCGAGGACCGATCCCATGGCCGGGACCGGAATCCCGTGCCGGTGCGCCGTGGCTACCACGTGGCGGAGGGCCTGCTGGCGCTCCTTCCAGCCGGAGCGGAACGGTTCGGCGAGGAAGAGAAGGGGCAAGTTCGGGTGGGCGGCGAGCGCGTCGCGGATTGGCCCGAGGAGCCGGGCCCGGATGATGCACCCCGCCATCCACACCCGCGCCACCTCGGCCAGGGGAAGGCCGTAGCCGCGCTCGTGGGACGCATCCAACAGCTGGCGCAGCCCCTGGGCGTAGGCGGCGACGATGGTCAGGTACACCGCCCCGTGCAGGTTCGCGAGGAACTCGACCCGATCCGCGTCCAGGCGGGGCACGGGGCCGGGGAGGCTGCTTTGTGCTGCTTCCCGTTCTGCCTTGAGGGCGGAGGCGATGCGGGCGAACACGGCGGCGGCGATGGTCGGCGCGGGCGTTCCCAGGTCAAGCGCAGACTGGGTGGACCACTTTCCGGTGCCCTTCTGCTGCGCCGTGTCCCGGATGAGTTCGACGAGCGGCTCGCCCGTCGCGGGGTCGGCGTAGCGCAGGATTCGCTCCGTGATCTCGACGAGGTACGACCCGAGTTCCCCCCGGTTCCACTCCCCGAACACGTCGGCCATCTCCGGAGCGGACATCCCGAGCCCGCGCTTCATGAGGTCGTAGGCCTCGGCCAGGGCCTGCATGATCGCGTACTCGATCCCGTTGTGGACCATTTTGACATAGTGCCCCGCCGAACCGGGGCCAAAATACCCGCAGCATGGGCCGCCCGGTCCTTGGGCGGCGACCGCCTCCAGAATCCCGGTCACTCTTTCGTACCCCACGCGATGCCCCCCGGCCATGATCGCCGGGCCGTGGCGCGCTCCGGACTCGCCGCCGGAGATCCCGACCCCGAGGTAGAGGAGGCCCTGTCCCTCGGCTTGCCCAAGCCGGCGGTCGGTATCGGCGAAGAACGTGTTCCCCCCGTCCATCACGAGGTCTCCCGGAGCGAGAAGAGGGAACAGCTCAGCCAACACCTCGTCCACCGGAGGGCCGGCCTTGACCATGACGAGGATCGCCCGCGGCATGGTCAAGGCGTCCACGAACTCGTGGAGCGTGTAGGCGGGGACGATCCTCTTCTCGGGGGCCCGGTCCACGAGGGCCCGGGTTCGGTCCGCGGTGCGGTTGTACACTGCGACCGAGTATCCCTTGCCCGCCGCGTTCAGGGCGAGGTTCTGACCCATCACCGCCAGTCCGATCACGCCGAGGTTCGCCTTCATCCTCGCACCTCCCACGGTGGCCGCTCGGGAAGAGCCCGGTCGAACCGGTCCACGAGCTCCTGTTGATACTCCCTCGTGTAGGCCCCGGACAAGAACCGGGGGAGCCCTTCGCGGTAGAAACGCTCCCACCAGGCGTCCTCTTCCCCAGGAACGATGGGGTAGAAGAGGACATCGTTGTCCTGGGCCGCGCGGAGGTCTCCTGGGGCGTCCCCGATCATGAGCACGCGGCCTGGCCGGTAGTGGGCGCTGGTGGCCTTGATGTGCTGAGATTTCGTCCCCATCTCCTGGCCCAGGATGAGGGTTGCGTAGCGAGCGAGGTCGTGCTCGGCCCACTCCCGCGTCAAGGCCTCGACCGGGGTTGCCGACACCACCACCACATCCGCTCGCCCGTCGAGAGCCTGCAAGGTTTCCCGCACGAGCGGGAACGGCGGGACGCCCCGCACGATCTCCTCCACCGCCTGGTTCACCCGTTCGCTCCAGGCCAACACGAGCTCGAACTCTCGGCGGGCGTCCGCAGTCCGGGCCGTGGCGAGGGAGTGCCTCAGGCCCTCGTTCGAGAGGAGAGAATCCGAGCTGTCCACCCACGCGAAGTAGTGGGGGAGTTGGGGAACCTGGAACCCCCGCCCTCGCACCTGGGGGTGTCCAGGGAGGAGCTCGGTGAGGATCCGCTTGATCGTCACGTGGCGGTTTGCGCCGCGGGTCTTCGAGAAGAGATCGGCGAATTCCTTGCACTCCCGGGCGGCCTGGGCCACGGGCTGAAGGCCGAAGTGGGCGATCATCCACGGCGTGAAACACTCCCGCTGCTTGATCCCCATCGTATCGAACGCACACCCGTCGGAGTCCAGGCACACGAGGAAATCGTGTCGGGATCTGAACGAAGCTAACGCCGCTTGGGGGTCCATGCTCACCTCAGTTCTCGTCCCGGTGGGCGACCGGGACGTACGGGGAAAGGCGCGTCTCGGCGAATAGAGGCTTCAACCGGGCGAACCGGAGCCGACCGGAGACAAGCGGCATCGCGACGGGGGCGTCGCCGAGGATGGGCAAAGGCGTAGCGGACGAACCCGTCGGTCACTTCCGTCCCACTGGCTCGCGGACCAGCGCCACGGGCGCGTTGCCGGCTGTGGCGACCGATGGGGCGCAGACCGTGTGTTCTGCCGGGAGCATCGCATCATCCCCACGACGATCGTATCTGCCCCGCCGCGGCGAGCACGGCCTCCGCGTCGGGCTTGGGGAAACACTCCAGTACGAGGCTTCCGTCATAGCCCACGTCGCGCAGCGCGTCCCACACGGGACGGAAGTCGAGACGGCCGTGCCCGGGGGTCCAGCGGTTCGAGTCGGCGAGGTGGACGTGGAACAGACGGTCCCCGGCCACGCGGGCGGCGTCGCCGATGTCCGGCTCCTCGATGTTGGCGTGGAACGTATCGAGGAGCAGTCCGAGGTTCTCCTGTCCCACCCTGTGCGCCACCTTCAGGGCGTCGGCCACCGTGTTGAGAAGGCGCGACTCGCGCCGGTTGAGCGGCTCCAGGGCCAGGCGCACCTTCGGATCGCATCGGGCGCACTCCCGCAGCGATTCCACCAGCAGGTCGGGGTTCCCCGCGATTCCGCACAGGAGCCCGACGATGACCACTGCCTCGAACCGCGCCGCGAGGCGGACATGAGCTTGGATGCGCTCTACCGCCCGGCGACGTACGCCCTCATCCGGGCTCGATAGGGACAGTCCTTCCTTTGTAGCGGCCTGGCCGGTGGTGATCGAGGAAAGACGGAGGCCCGCGGCGGCCAGATCTCGCGCGATCTCCTCGCTGTCGAGCAGGGCAGGATCGGTGAGCGCGAGCTCGGCCGCGGTGTATCCGGCCTGGGACACCACTGCCAAGCTCCCCGGCCACTCCGCTGGCGAAAAAGGGGAAAAGGAGGTCGGGTCCTGAACAGGGACGATCAACCCGAGCCCCCAGTCTCTCGTTCCCGCTTGCCGTTTACGACTCATGGTTCACGGAGTGCCCATCGAGACCCGCGCCGTGGGAGGGCGTACACGGGTTTCCAGCCTGGTGTCCCCGGCGCCCGCAGGTACGGTTCGAGCTCTTGTCGGGTGCGCGTCGGCGAAAAACGGGTTCGTGATGTCGGGAACGACAAGCCCCACGATGCCGGACAGCCCCGTGACGAGCCCCCGGGCGAGCTCGTTCTTTTCGTAGTCGAGCTTCGCGGCCCGGCGACGGATGCGGGCCTTGGTCTCGTCCTTGAGGAGCGG
>CAYSZC010000006.1:7138-13315 GCA_964435345.1 uncultured Thermotogaceae bacterium | reverse complement strand
CGAGCTTCGCGGCCCGGCGACGGATGCGGGCCTTGGTCTCGTCCTTGAGGAGCGGGGAATCGTTGAGCGCTCGGGACACGGTGGATGGGGAAACGCCAGCCGCCCGCGCCACGTCCTTGATCGTGACCATGCCGAGCACGTTTCTAGCGGAAAGAGGTGGTCCCTGTCAAACCAGGCACTTGGTCGTGGTCGCCCTGGACGGCTGACGTGGAACTCCTCCGAAGGATCGCGTTTCACCCGCGGGGGCCGTTCCCGGGGTTTTTCTACCTCGGGATCGCAAGCTACGCTCTGTCGGTCGTAACGGGGGCGACGATGGCCGTCGCCCGCCGGACGCAGCGGCGGTTGCCGATCCGGTTTCACCACTGGCTCGTCTACCTCACGCTTGCCCTGGCCACGATCCACGGCTTCCTCGCGATCGCCTCACCTACCACGGATAGCGCATCACGGCTTTTCGATTGCCATCTTCATCGCCACGAGCCCGGACAGGAGCTTGGGGTAGAAGTCGGTGGACTTCTGGGGCATCGAGACCCCGAGGTCAGCGACCTGGAGCACCTCGTCCACGCGGGTTGGGTTGAGGAGGAACGCTGCCTGCCCCTTCCCCGCGTCCACGAGGGCCACCGCTTCCTCGTCGGTGTGGGCGTACTCGATGTTCGTCTGGCGAGCGAGGGCCTCCTCGTCTATTCCGAGGACCCGTTCGAGGATTGCCTTGTGGAGGATCGTCACATCGAGGCGCTTCCAGGCGGGCGGGCGGTCCCCTGGGACGAGATTGTCGAGATCGCCCTCGTCCCGCAGATCGAGGGCCCAGAACCGCTTTTCAGCGTAGGCTACGAACACGTGTTGCCCGTCCCGGCCGGCGCGGAGGCGGCGCTGCGCCTCGGTTAGCGAGCCGACCTCCTCCACGTGGAAGCTGCGCGTGACGTCGCGGAGGAACCGGCCCGCAGTGAACCCGGGCAGGCCATGGACGACCCGCGGCGTGGCACGGATCACGCACCCTGGCTCGGCCACGTTGACCAGGGTCACCGGGATCGAGGTGAAGCTCTCCGGCCCGAGCGGCTTCCAGCCCTTGCCCAAGCATTCCGTCATGAACGCCCGCGAGGTCTCGAACCGGTGGTGCCCATCGGCGATGTACAGCTCCAGGGGCAACAGCGCCTCTTGAACGGCGCTTACCGTCCTGTCGTTGGGCACGTACCACAGCTCGTGGGCGTTCCCGAAGTCATCGCGGGCCGTCATGTCCGGGGCCCGGCCGGCGATCGCCTGTTCCGCCGCGGCCGTGGCGCGCCGTTTTGTGTCCCGGTACAGAAGGAAGATGTGTTCGAGCTGGGCCTCGGTCGCCCGGAACAGCTTCAGCCGATCTTCTTTCGGACCGCGCAGCGTCTGCTCGTGAGGTTTGGCGCCGCTCTTCGTGAGGTCGAGGAGCGCAATTAGGCCTTGACGGGTGAGGGTTCGCCCGTCGTGAGCAAACTGCTGACGATACAGGTAGATCCCGGGTCGTTCGTCTTGGACGAGGATCCCTTCCCGGATCCACGTTTGGAGAAGCTCCGCCCGGCGGGCGTAGCCCGACTCGGCCTGGGGCGGGGTCTTCCCCCCGGTGAGGTGGGCGAAGGTGTACGGGGACCGGTTGAGGTAGGCTTCCATTTCGCTCGGACCGATCCGGTCGTAGGGCTGGGTGACCACCTGGGACAGGTCCCTCACCACGGTGCGGTTGTAGCGGAGGCCGCGGAATGGGTGGACGACGGCCATCGTCACGACCTCCGCGCGTGGTGAAGGAGGAGTTCCGCCACCTCGTCGCCGATTCGTTCCTGGGCTTCCTTCGTTTGGGCCCCGATGTGGGGGGTGAGGGTGACCTTGGGATGGCGCACGAGGGTTGCGTTCGTCGGCGGCTCGACGGCGAACACGTCGAGGCCGGCCCCGGCGAGCTTGCCGGAGTCGAGGGCGGCGAGCAGCGCCGCCTCGTCCACGATCTCCCCCCGCGCGCAGTTCACGAGGTACGCCCCGTCCTTCATCTGGGCGATCTCCCTCGCCCCGATCACCGGGCCTGCCGGGTCGGGCGGGACGTGGAGGCTCACGAAGTCGCTTCTCTTCAGGAGATCGGGCAGAGACACCATGGGGACGTCGGGGAGCGGAGACTTCGTCACGAACTTGTCGTGGGTCACGACCTTCATCCCCAGGGCGAGGGCGCGCCGGGCCAGGGCCTGGCCGATCCGCCCGATCCCCATCACCCCGAGGGTTTTTCCGGAGAGCTCGATCCCCACGAACGCCTTCTTGTCCCACTTTCCGTCGCGGATGGACTGGGTGGCCTGGGGAATCGAGCGGGCGAGGGCGAACATGTGGGCGAGGGCCAATTCCGCCACCGAGTCCGAGCTCGCCTTGGGGGTGTTCAGGACCTCGATCCCTTTCGCCGTAGCGTGGTCGGCGTCCACGTTGTCCAGGCCCACTCCGGCCCGGACGATCAGCCGGAGGCCCTTCGCCATATCGAGCGCGGGCTTACGCACCTTCGTCGCCGACCGGACCACGATCGCCTCGTACCCCTTGGCCAGCTCGCCCCCCAGTTCCTCCGGGGACATCCCCGCCCGCACCACGACCTCCACCCCGGCCTCGCGCAGCCGGGCCAGAGCCTTCTCGTCCACCGGATCGCAGATTAACACACGCATACAACCCCCCTTCAGATCACAACCCGAGGATCGCGTTGATGGTCCCGAGCAGCCCGCGCACGTCGGGGACGGTGAGGTCGCCCATGTGGGCGATGCGGAAGGTCTTCCCCTTGATCTCCCCGTACCCCTCGGAGATGAGCACCCCGTGGTCGCGCACGAGCCGATCGCTCAGTTGGTCTACGGAGATCTGTCGCGTGTTCACGATGCAGGACACGGTCTTCGACCAATAGCCCTTCTCCGGGTACATGGCGAAGTGTCGGAGGGCCCAGTCCTGGACGACCTTGGCCATCTCGTCGTGGCGGGCGAACCGGCGGTCGAGCCCCTCGGCGAACATCGCGTCGAGCTGGGCGTTCAGGGCGAACAGGTGCGGGATGGACGGGGTGGCCGGGGTTTGGCTCTTTTTGTGGTATTTCAGCATCTCCGGAAAGCTGAAGTAGTAGGTCCGCGGACCTACTTCCTTCGCCCGGGCCAGCGCCCGCTCGGACACGGAGCAGATGGCGAGCCCGGCCGGGAGGGCCATGCACTTTTGGACGCCGGCCAGGCACACGTCCAACCCCAGCTTGTCCACTTCCATCTTGACGCCGCCCATCGCCGACACGGCGTCCACGAGGAGGAGCACGTCGGGGAACTTCCGGACCACATCGGCGATCGCCGGAACAGGGTTCTCGAGCCCGGTCGAGGTCTCGTTGTACACGAGCGTCACCGCGTCGAACTTCCCGCTCCGGAGCGCCTTTTCCACCATCTCGGGCTTGATCGCCACGTTCCACGGTGCCTTGAGCGCCTCGCACTGGATCCCGCAGGCGGCCGTGATCTCGTGCCACCGCTCGGAGAACGCCCCGTTCACGAGGTTCAAGCACTTGCCCTTGACGCAGTTCTGGACCGCGGCCTCCATCGCCCCGGTCGAGGAGGAGGTGAACAGGAACACCGGCTGCTCGGTGTACAGGAACTTCCTGAGCTTCCCTTGGATCTCCGCGTAGAGCTGGGAGAACTCGGGGGCCCGGTGGTAGATCTGAGGGGTGGCCATCGCTTGCAGGATCTCTGGCCGCACCTCGGTTGGCCCGGGAACGAACAACTTGCTGTGCGCTTTGCCCATGAACGACCCTCCTTTACGGTGGTGCCATCGGATATTGCCCGAACCGGTCTCTGGCGCAAGGCTTCAGCGGGGGCCGGCCCGGCGGAGTCCGAGCTTCCGGGCGAGGGCGAGGACGGCCTCGTGTTCTGCGGTCGTGGTCCGCCGAGCCAACGCTGGCACTTCCCGCGCCCGGTGGGCCGGGCGGTACTGGGCCATCACGTTCACGTAGGTGTCCTTCGATATCTCGTCGGCGATGAACCGGAGGGCGGCCTCCGACCCGGCGAGGCCCTCCGGAAGGACGAGGTGGCGGACGAGGAGCCCCCGCACCGCGATCCCGCCCGCGACCACGAGGTCCCCCACCTGGCGGTGCATCTCGGCGAGCGCGGCCTGGGCGGCCTCGAAGTAGCCAGGGGCAGACGACAGGTGCGTCGCGACGCGGCTGTCCCCGTGCTTCAGGTCCGGCATGTAGACGTCCACGACCCCGTCGAGGCGCCGCAGGGCTTCCACCGATTCGTACCCGCCGCAGTTCCACACCACGGGGAGGCGCAACCCTTCCTCGCGGGCACGGGCGAGCGCGTCCACGATCTGGGGGGCCTGATGGGTCGGGGTCACGAGGTTCACGTTCTCGCACCCGATCTCCTGGAGGTGGAGCATCACCCACGCCAGTTCTTGGACCGGGACCTCCTCCCCTTCCCCGAGCTGGGAGATGGTGTAGTTCTGGCAGAAGAGACAGCGGAGGTTGCACCCGGAGAAGAAGATCGCGCCCGAGCCGCCCGATCCCACGAGCACCCGCTCCTCGCCGAAGTGGGGACCGAAACTGGCGACCCACGGGGAAAGGCCGGCCCCGCAGAGCCCCCGTTTGCCGCCCGTCCGGTCCACCCCGCACGCGCGCGGGCACAGTCGGCAGGGAGAGGCGAGCGCGTACAGCCGCTCGACCCGGTCCCGCAGCTCGGCCTGGGTCAGACCGAGGTAGACCGGTTGGGTCACGTGCTCTCGATCTCGGGTCGCCATCCGAGCTCGCGCAGGCGTCGGTACAGGATGGCGACGGGCAGCCCCATCGCGTTGTAAAAGTCGCCCTCGATCCGCTCCACGAACAGGGCCGCTCGCCCTTGGATCGCGTACGCCCCCGCCTTGTCGCGCACGTCCTCGTGGGCGAGATACCAGGCGATCTCCTCCTCGGCCAGGGTCTTGAACAGGACCCGCGTCTCGACCAAGTCCTCGCGCACGGCGTCGCCCGCCAGGACCACCAGCCCGGTGAACACCGAGTGCCAGCCCCCGGACAGGGCACGCAGGGTAGCCCGGGACTCGTCGAGATCCCGCGGCTTCCCGTGCCAGCGGCCGTCCCGGAACGCCCCGGTGTCGGCCCCGATCACGATCCCGTCCTGCACCCTCCGCCGGACGGCCTCGGCCTTCCGGCGGGCGGCGCGGACCAGGTCGGCCGGCGTGACGATCTGCCCCTCGTCCCCCTCCGGCGCCACGATCCCGAAGTCAGGCGCCAGGAGCTTCAACAGGGAAATCCGGCGAGGCGAGCTCGATGCGAGCACCAGACGTTGCCGCCCGCGTGGAGGATTCCCATAATCTCTGGCCATGGACATCATTTTCAGCGAGAGGTGCCTCGAGTACCACGCGGTGGGGCACCCGGAGGGCCCGGCCCGGGTGCGCATGCTCCACCACTACCTCGCCCGGTTGGGGTACCCGTTCGTGGAGGCGGCGCCGGCCACGGACGAGGACCTTCTCTCCGTGCACACTCCGGAGCACGTCCGGCGGGTCTCGCGCCGGGACTTCCAGGACCCGGACAGCCCGGCGTACCCCGACATTGACTCCTACGCACGCCTCGCCGTAGGGGGGGCGATCCTCGCCGAGCAGCGCCACGGGTTCTCGATCCTCCGGCCGCCCGGGCACCATGCGGGCCCCGCGTTCCTGGGGGGATTTTGCTACCACAACAACATCGCCGTGGCCGTACGCCGGTCGGGGAAGCGGACGCTGATCGTGGACATTGACGCCCACCACGGGAACGGGACCGAGGCCGTGTTCTACGGGGATCCGCATGTGACCTACGTGTCGCTTCACCGCAGCCACGGCTACCCCGGCACAGGGCAGCGCTCCCGGGGGAACTGCCTCAACTACCCGCTGCCCGTGCGGTGTGGGAAGGAGCTGTACCTGGCCACGTTGGAGCGGGCGCTGGCCGAAGCGGGGCATGAGTTCGCGGGGCTCGCGGTGTCGGTGGGGTTCGACACGTACCAGGACGACCCCCTGGCGTCCCTCGGCCTGGAAGTTGAGGCGTTCTACGACATCGGGTACGCGCTCGGGGACCGCAAGCTCCCCGCGTTCTGCGTGCTCGAGGGGGGCTACGTCCCGGAGATCATGGGCCCGGCCGCGGAAGCGCTTCTTACAGGCCTGGAAGAGGGAGCAAGGGCAGAATGAACAGACCCTGCCCGGCGCACGGGCACGGGG
>CAYSZC010000006.1:1204-7038 GCA_964435345.1 uncultured Thermotogaceae bacterium | reverse complement strand
GCGAGATCTCCGTACGCAATCGCGAACGGCGCCGCCGGGTCTATCGCCGACCCCAGCACCGCCACCCCGGCCACGATCCCGGCCAGGAAGAGCCCGCACCCCCAACGACGCAGGCTCATGCCACCCGATCCACCACGCCGCGAACACGCCGAACCCCACGATCCAGAAGAACGCCAGCAGCCACCATCCGCTCCCGGGCATCTGCCACCTCCTCGGCCCGTACCGTCAAGATGCAGCACTGATCGTGCGCCTTAGAGTTCGCGGCACGCGGCGTGCATCATATTGCCGGCCTGCGCGGGCGTGCGTATAATGCGATGCCATGCGTACTATGAGCTTGCTCACGGTTGTGGCCGCGTTTTGCTTTGCCTCATCCGGAGCCCCCCTCAGAGTGTCCCTTCCCCCGGCGTTCGGCGCCGTGCCCGTCGTGATGGGCGTGACGTGGGGCCTGTTTCAGGAGGAGGGCGTCGAGGTGCAGTTGATCCCCCTTCCCAGCCAGCGCGATCGGATGCTCGCGTTCCAGGCCGGACATGTGGACGTGATGGTGACGGACCTCACCGGGGCCCTCCTTCTTGTGTCCACCCTCCCCAAGGGAGCGGTGATCGTGGGCACTGCGTATGTCCCCGCCCCGGGCAGCGCCCACCTCGCGCTGGTGACCCCGGTGGCGTTCTCGAGGATCGCGACGTGGGACGAGTTTCTGGCCCGGGTGCGTGGGGGCGGCCGGGTGCAGATCGCCGTTCCCCGCCAGTCGGACCTCGAGTTCGTCGTGGACGAGCTGTTCCGCCGCCATGGCCTTCCCGTGTCGCCCGACCTCTACATCGGGCAGGACAACCTGCTCATCAACGCGACCTGGACCCTGCTGGGGATGGTGGCGGTGGGGGCGCTTCCCCAGCCGTACGTGGACTACATCCTCAACTTCAACTTCGAGGGGAAACCGACCCTTCAGGCGCTGCAGTGGGTAGCCGGGGCAGACATCCCGCCCGAAGTGTTTGTGTTCCGGCGCTCCCTCGTCGAAGCGCAGCCCGATCTCGTGGCCTCGTTCTTCCGCGCCCTGCGACGGGCCGTGGCCCGCCTGAACGAACTGGAGCGGGAGGAGCTTGTGGCCACCGCCCTGCCCATCGCCGTGGACCTGTTCTTCCCTGGCGGGGGGCCGCAGGCCGCGGATCCCGAGGTGCGGGCCCAGATGGAGGCGGGCATCGCCGCGATCGTGATCCCCGTCTTCCCCGAGCCCGGCCCGGTGGACCCCGACGTGTACGGCCGGGTCATGGCGTGGGCCGTGGGGAGGAGGTACCTCCGCTCTCCGATCCCCTACGAGGCTGCGGTCGTTCCTCCTCCGGGATGATCGAGGTTGACGGGCTCACCCTGATCTATGGGCGCGGGGATGCCGCGGTGCCCGCGGTGGCCGGTCTGTCCATGGTCGTGGACAGCTACGAACTCGTCGCCGTGGTCGGACCATCGGGGTGCGGGAAGACGACCCTTCTCCTGGCGCTGGACGGCCTGTTGAGGCCGACGGCAGGACAGATCCGGATCCACGGCGAAGAGGTGCGAGGCGTGCGGCGCGACGTGGCGCTGATCCTCCAGGACGCGGGGCTTCTGCCGTGGAAGACGGTACGTCAGAACGCGGAGTTCTCCCTGCGCATCCAGGGGCGCAAGGAGTCGGCAAGCGGGGTCCTGTCCGATCTCGGCCTGGCCGGGTTCGAACGCCGGTTCCCGAGCGAGATCTCCGAGGGGATGAAGCGGCGGGTCGGGATCGCCCGGGCGCTCGCGCTCCAGCCGCGCGTGATGCTCATGGACGAGCCGATGGCGAACCTCGACTCCCTCACCCGGGAGCGCACTCAAGACCTGATCCTCGGCCTGTGGTGGGAGATGGGGTTCACCGGGGTCCTCGTGACCCACGACATGGAGGAGGCGGTGTTCCTCGGGAAGAGGATCTTTGTCCTCTCGGCGCGGCCGGCACGGGTGGTCGAGGTCATCGAGAACCCAGGGATGGGCGAGCCGGACTACCGCGGGACCCCGGAGTTCGCGGCCCAGGTGGCCTACCTGCGGCAGGTCCTGGGGGGCGACGGGCCGTGAAAAACACGCTGCGGTTCGTTCTTTACTACGTCCTGGCGCTGGCGCTGGTGGTCCTCGTGTGGGCCGGGGCGTCTTGGCTGCTTCAGACGGTCCGCGGGCGGGAGATCCTTCCCGCGCCGTGGGTCACCCTGTCCGCGGCCGGGCAGAACATCTCCGTCTTGGCCAGCGCGTTCGGGACCTCGGCCCTGCGATTCCTCATCGCGCTTGTCGTCGCGTTCCTCCTCGGGCTTCCCCTCGGGCTGGCCGTGGGGTTCGAGTCGAAGTTGGATCGGTACCTGTCCCCGCTCATCTACCTCATCTACCCGATGCCGCCGGTGGCGCTGCTTCTCTTTCTGTACCTCGCGTTCGGGCTGGGAGAGGTGGTGCGGCTCGTGGTTGTAGTGATGGCCCTCTTCTTCCAGGTCGTGGTCGCCGCCCAGGGCGCGGCGAAGTACATCGTTCCTTCTCACGTCACCGCGGTCCGGTCGGCCGGGGCCACGCGGCGCCAGATCTACCGGCAGGTGGTCCTCCCGGCCACGCTCCCCAGCGTCCTCACCGCGGCCCGGGTGTCCGTGGGCCTGGGGATCACCATGCTCTACATCGCGGAGACACAATTGGGGGTTCTGCTCGGGCCTGGGGCGGGCCTGGGACGGTTCATCGAGTTCTACACGTTCCGGCCGGACATCTCGCTCGCGGGCGTGGTCGGCCTGGCGCTGCTTGGGCTCCTGTTCTATGGGCTCCTCGAGCTCCTGGAGCGGGTCCTGTGCCGGTGGAAGTTCGTGGGGGCACGGGGTGGAACCTAAGCGGGTTCTGTTCGTCCATAACCCGGCCCGTCCGGCGGCAGCGGCCGCGGCGGAGCGGGGGCTTGCCTGGTGCCGAAACCAAGGCATCGCGGCCGATCTCTACGTCCCCCCCGGGCCGCTCCCCGCGGACGCGGATCTTGTGGTTGCGGTGGGCGGGGACGGGACGCTCCTCCGCGCCGCGTCGGTCGTGTACCCGCGCGAGCTGCCGATCCTCGCCGTCAACGCGGGCGGGCTGGGGTTCCTCGCGGCGTGCGAGGCGGCGGCGATCGAGGACGCTCTCGCGGCGGTGGCGGACGGGGAACAGCGCGTCGAGCGCCGGACGCGGCTTCTCGTGCGGGGAACGGGGTTCACGGGTTCGGCGCTGAACGATGTCGTCATCGTGGGGCCCGCTGCGGAGCGGTTCACCGAGCTCGAGGTGGATGTGGACGGGGAACGGGCGTTCACGGTGGAGGGAGACGGGCTGATCGTCTCCACCCCCACCGGGAGCACCGCCTACGCCCTGGCCGGGGGCGGGCCGATCCTCTCTCCGACTGTTTCGGGTCTGCTTCTCGTCCCCCTTGCCCCGCACCGGCTGGGGGCGCGGCCGGTCGTGGTGCCGGAGGGGGCGGAGATCGCAATCCGCGCGCGCTGCCCAGCCCGGGCCCTTCTGGACGGGGAGGCCGTTGGGGACCTCGAACCCGGGGCGGCGATTCGCGTGGGCGTGGCGTCGGCGGGGACGCTCCTCGTACGTCTGGCGGGGACAGGGTCGTTCTTCGCCCGGCTGCGGGGCAAGCTCGGCTGGCCGGCATGAGATGCTTGCTCGCGGTCCCTACTTCCCTAAAGATGACCACCAAGACACAAAGGAAGAGCAGGATGGAATACGCCCCCATTTCGGATGAAGAAGAACGTATCGCCCAGGCCATCGTGGATGTCGCCTACGCTGTCCACAGCGCCCTTGGTCCTGGCCTATTGGAGAACGTTTATGAAGTCTGCTTCTGCCATGAACTGGCGAAACGCGGCCTGCTTTTTCGCCGTCAGGTTCTAGTGCCGATCGTCTACGACGGCATACGATTCGACGAAGGGTTGCGACTCGATGTGTTGGTGGCCGAAGCGGTTATCTGCGAGTTGAAAGCGGTGGAGGTCATGCATCCCGTCTTCACATCTCAACTCCTGGCCCAGTTGAAGCTGACTGGAAAGAGGATTGGCTTTCTGATCAACTTCAACGTGCCGTTGGTCAAGCAAGGCATCAAGCGAGTGGTTTTGTAGTCTTCGTGCCTTTGTGGTGAGAGGGGAGACGGGTAAGCGGCGATGTATCGTGAGAAAGGGGGAATGGTGAGCGTAGAGACGTTGCTGGAGGGTGTGCTCAAGAAGCGGATCGCGGACGAGCTGGAGCTGATCGCCGTTCGGAGCCGGGAGGAGCTGACCAGGTTCACGGACTGCCAGATCCATCAGAATGTGGCCGCGGCGAACACCGATGTCTACGTGCGGGCGTGGGCCGACGGGAAGACCGGGGTCGTGCAGACAAACGACCTCACCGCAGCCGGCCTGGCTCGGGCGGCCAAGGATGCGGCGGCGATGGCCTGGGCGCAGACCCGCGCGGCGGGGTATGCCCCGCCCGAACCTCGCCCGATCCAGGACGTGCAGACCTGGGACGAGGCGACGTGGGAGGCCGATCCCGACGAGCGAGCACGGCTCGTGGCGCGGGCCGTGAAGGGGGCCGCGGCTGCCAGGTTCAACGCCTCGGGGTCGCTTTCCACCGGTGGGGCCGAACTGTGGGTGCGCAGCACGCGCGGGGTGAACGCCCATCACCGCGCCTCGTCCGCCCGGTTCGTGACCGTGGTCATGGGGAAGTCCGGAGGTTCGGGGTACGCCGAGTTCTCGGGGGCCAAGCTTTCCGAGTTCCGACCTGAGGAGGCCGCGGATCGGGCGCTCGCCAAGGCCAAGCTGTCCGAGGTGCGGACCGCGATCGAGCCTGGGGAGTACACCGTGGTCCTTGAGGAAGCGGCCGTGGCGACCCTGCTCGGGATGCTCTCCTCGATGGGGTTCTCCGCCCGCGCGGTTCTCGAGAAGCGAAGCTTCCTCGGCGACAAGTTCGGCCAGAAACTCGCCTCCGAGCTCGTCACCGTGTACGACGACGGCCTTCACCCGCAGACCGTGATCATGCCGTTCGACTTCGAGGGCGTTCCCAAGACGCGGGTGTACTTCCTCCGGGCCGGGGTCGCGGAGGGAGTGGTGCACGACTCACGCACCGCGGCCCTGATGAAGACTGCGTCCACCGGGCACGCCTTGCCCCCGCCGTACGCCGGGTGGTCCCCGATCCCGATGCACCTCGTGATGGACCCGGGGACGGCCACGGACGAATCCCTCGTCTCCGGCGTCGCGCGGGGGCTCCTCGTCACCCGGTTCCACTACGCTCGCCCGGTTGACCCGATGCGGGGCGTGGTGACGATGATGACCCGCGACGGGACGTTCCTCATCGAGGGGGGCAAGGTGACGACCGCGGTGGAGGACCTGCGCGTGACCGAGTCCGGGTTGCGGGCCCTGTCCCTGGTGGAAGCGGTGGGCCGCGAACAGCGCCTGATCACCCACGGCGAGGGGTTCGGGGCGATGCTCGTCCCCAAGCTGCGGATCGCGAAATTCGCGTTCACCGGTCGAACGGAGAGGATGTGACATGGCGGCCCTTCAAGAACTGAGAGAGTACGTGCGGGAGATCAGCGAACTCGGCGCCGCGGCCGCCCTCGCCGCTTGGGACCAGCGAACCCAAATGCCGGAGAAGGGGGCCGACGCCCGGGCCAAGGTCGTGGGGAGGTTGGAGCGGCTGTCGTTCGAGCGCCGCATCTCCTCGCGGATGGGGGAACTTCTCGCTGCGGCCGAGCGCGAGCCGGGGGAGTCCGCGGTGGATCGGGCGCTCGTTCGCGTCTGGAAGCGCGACTACACCCGCCACCGAGCGATCCCGCCGGACCTCTACCAGAAGTTCGTGGAGACGACGACCCGGGCGGAGAC
>CAYSZC010000006.1:0-1104 GCA_964435345.1 uncultured Thermotogaceae bacterium | reverse complement strand
CGGGGAGTTCCCGCTCGACGCCCAGCGCGCGTTCTGCCGCGAGGCGCTCCAGTGGATCGGCTACGACTTCCAGGCCGGCAGACTGGATGACTCCGTCCACCCGTTCACGATCGGAGTCGGGCCCGGGGATACGCGTGTTACGAATCGCTACCAGGCATCCGAGCCGTTCTCGGCCCTGTTCGGCGCCCTCCACGAGGGTGGACACGCCCTGTACGACCAGGGCGTGGACCCGGCCCTGGCCTGGACCGGGCTCACCGGCGGGGCCTCGTTCGGGGTCCACGAGTCCCAATCTCGATTCTGGGAGAACCAGATCGGGCGGAGCCTCCCGTTCTGGCGCTTCGCCCAGCCGCACCTCGCCCGCCACTTCCCAGGCGTTGCCCAGACGAAGCCCGAGGACATCTGGCGGCACGTGAACCGGGCCCAGCCGTCCCTGATTCGGGTCGAGGCCGACGAGGTCACCTACAACCTCCACATCTGCCTCCGGTTCGAGCTCGAGGTGGAACTCGTCGAAGGCCGGCTCGACGTCGGGGCGCTTCCCGGGCGGTGGAACAAGGCGATGGCGGAGTACCTCGGCGTGACCCCGCCCGACGACAGGCAGGGCGTGCTCCAAGACGTGCACTGGTCCGGGGGGATGTTCGGGTACTTCCCGTCCTACACCCTGGGGAACCTGTACGCGGCCCAGATCACGGAGACAGCGGAGCGGGAGATCCCGCGGTTCTGGGACAAGGTGAGCAAAGGGGAATTCGCCCCGATCCGGGAGTGGCTGCGGGAGAAGGTCCACCGTCACGGCCAGGTGTACCTCCCCGAGGACCTCGTGAAGCGTGTGACCGGGGAACCGCTGTCTCCTAAGCCATTCCTGCGCTACGTGCGCAAGAAGTACGGCGAGGTGTACGGGCTGTAGCGCGCGCCCTATAGCAGCCCGTGTGGGAACCCCGGGGGCCGCGGGCCTGTGGCACGCGGGCCCTTCGGCTCACGGATTCCCGCTCTCTCGCAAGGCGAAATTCACGGGGTTCGTTCACCGCCGAGACGCAGCGGACACGGAGAAAATCGGTTTCGGAATTGAGGGGGTTCCGTAGCGTCGCAGCTTGTCTGCGACGGCGCGTT
>CAYSZC010000005.1:0-20515 GCA_964435345.1 uncultured Thermotogaceae bacterium | reverse complement strand
GTGGTTGTGAAATAGCTTCTACTCTGGGATTGCAGCGTGAATCACAGGTAGGGTTGCCGGTGGGTTCCCCGAGAACTCCGCCCGCTTGTGGCCAAGAGGTGTCCCGGCGGTGAACAGAGGCTTCCCTCCATCAGGAAGGCATCCGCCGCGTGGTGCTCTGGCACTTGGTGTCCTTTGTGTCCTTCGTGGTGAGATCAGGAACACGGTTCACAAGCACGGGTGGAGATCCAACCCTCCATAGCGCGGGTCGCTTACCCACACGTTTCCCGAAAGAGCCCTGTTGGGGGGGGGAAGCGCAACGGTGGGCGGCCCGACTTGACGCTGCTCCTCTCCACGCTACACTGCAACGTGGGTTTTAGCAGGTCGCGGGGGGTGTCATGCGGGATGTCCGGTGGCATCTCCCGATAGACGAATCTCGCGAGGAGGTGGTCGGGGCAATAAGGCGGTTGGGGGACGTACAATTCGCTCGATAACCAAGGGAGGTTTCCGATGGCACGAAAGGCGTTGTTGTTGGTCAGCGTGCTTCTCATTGGGCTGGCGGGCTGGGCGCAGACACCCAGGATGGGTGGGGAGATGGTGCTCGGGTTCGGTACGGATCCGGAATCCCTCGACCCCAACAAGATGACTTCCTCTCCGGCGGCGATGGTCCTCACGCACATCGCCGAGCCGCTCCTCTTCATGAGCGAGGACCTCAAGGTCACCCCGCTCCTCGCTGAGTCGTGGGCGTTCTCCGAGGATAGCCGGGTCCTGACCCTGCACCTTCGCAGGGGGGTCGTGTTCCACGACGGGGCCCCGTTCAACGCCCAGGCGGTGAAGGTCAACCTGGAGCGGTTCCGTAGGGCCACGTTCGCGTTCCTCCTCTTCCCGCGGGTGCAGACGATAGATGTCGTGGACGAGTACACGGTCCGGCTCAACCTGGACATGCCGTTCGCCCCGATCATCGCCCACCTCACCCACAACTTCGTGGCGATGATCAGCCCGAAGCAGCTCGCCGCGCTTGAGGGCAGGGACATCATAGAGCCCGTGGGCACCGGGCCGTTCAAGTTCGACACGTGGGTCCGCGGCGACTACGTGCGCATCGTGAGGAACCCGGACTACTGGGGGGACAAGCCGTACCTCGACTCGGTCGTGTTCAAGGTCGTCCCGTCCGATGCGACCCGGCTCGTGCTCCTCGAGACCGGCCAGATCCACGCGATGATGCGGGTACCCCCGCTGGACGCACCGCGGGTGGCGGCCACCGCGGGGCTTCAGCTCGTAAGCATCCCCAGCGTGCGCACGATCTACATCGGGTTCAACAACCAGCGGGCGCCGTTCACCGATGTCCGGGTCCGCCGGGCGATCAACTACGCGGTGGACAAGGAAGCGATCGTGACGGAGATCCTCGGCGGGGCGGGTGGCGTCTCCGACGCCCCGATCATGCCGCTCATCTTCGGGCACTCCCCGCAGACGCCCTACAGGTACGATCCGGAGAGGGCGCGGCAGCTCCTCAGGGAAGCGGGGTTTCCCAGAGGGTTCAGGACCACGCTCCACCACCCCACAGGTCGGTACGTGAAGGACGCCGCGATCATTGAGGCGGTCCAGGCCTATCTCGCTGAGGTAGGGATCGAGGCCGAACTCGTAACGATGGAGTGGGCGGCCTACCTCGCGTTTACCAGGAAGCCGGTGACGGAGTCCACGGTCAACATGTTCATGCTCGGCTGGGGTTGCGTGACCCTGGACGCCGACTACGGCCTGTTCCCCATGTTCCACACGAGCCAGTGGGCCCCGCTGTCGAACCGGAGCTTCTACTCGAACCCCACTGTGGACACCTTGCTTGAGCTGGGCCGGGTCGCGCCCGATCCCATCTCCCGCAAGGCGATCTACGCCAGAGCTATCGAGGTCCTGTGGGAGGACGCGGGATGGCTGTTCCTCCACTACGAGGGGCAGCTCAACGCCCAGCAGACGGTGGCGAGGGGTCTCGTCCACGACACGCGGGAGCTCATCCTCGCCCACAGGGCGTGGCTCGCCCGCTAGGGTGAACATCGGGTAAGGGAGGGCCCGCCGCCACGGGCGGGCTCTCCCGCCCGTTCTCCCCGATGATCCAGTACGCGCTGCGGCGGCTGCTCCTGGCGATCCCGACCCTGTTCGGGGTGACCCTTCTCGTGTTCAGCATCGTGCGGATGCTCCCCGGCGACCCGGCAACCGCGATGGCCGGGGTCCACGCCACCCCGGAGTACGTCGAGCAGGTGCGTCGGGACCTGGGCCTCGACAAGCCGTTGCATGTCCAATACGGACGGTTCATGGCCGGGCTGTTTCGGGGAGACATCGGCACGTCCCTTCGCACGGGGCTTCCGGTGGGGGAAGAGGTGTGGTCACGGCTCATCCCCACCCTCGAGCTCACCCTCGTGAGCCTCGTCCTGGCAACGGTCCTCGGGGTCGCGGTGGGGGTGGTCTCCGCGAGCAAACCGTATTCCGTGTTCGACTACACGAGCATGTTCGGCGCCCTCGTCGGTCTGTCTGCCCCCGTGTTCTGGCTCGGCCTGATGTTGATGCTCCTCTTCTCGGTCCATCTGAGATGGCTCCCCGCGGCCGGGCGGGGGGGGGTCGCCAACCTCGTCCTGCCCTCGGTGACTTTGGCCGCCTCGTCGGTGGCGCTCGTGGCGCGGTTCACCCGGTCCACGATGCTCGACGTCTTGCGCCAGGAGTACGTGGGCACGGCCCGGGCGAAGGGACTGCGCGAGGGGACCGTCGTCCTGCGTCACGCCCTCCGCAACGCGCTCATCCCGATCGTGACCATCATCGGGCTCCGGTTCGGGGCGCTCCTCTCCGGGGCTGTGCTCACCGAGATCGTGTTCGCCTGGCCGGGCGTGGGGCGCCTGATGGTGGACTCTATCTCGGCTCGCGATTACCCCGTGGTCCAAGGAGCCGTGCTGATGGTGGCCGTAGCGTTCGTGTTCATCAACCTCGCGGTGGACCTCCTGTACGGAGTGCTCAACCCGCGGATCCAGTACGACTGAGGCACCGTGGACATCCTGAAGCGACTCACCAAGCACCGGTTGGCGGTTGTGGGAATGCTCATCATTCTCGGTTTCCTGGTGGTCGCCGCGTTCGCGCCACATCTCTCGCCCCGCGATCCCCGAAGATTCTCGCTCGCCAACAAGCTGCAACCGCCGTCTGCCACGTTTCTCCTGGGCGCGGACGAGCTCGGGCGGGATCTCCTCAGCCGCATCCTCCACGGCACCCGCGTGTCGCTCATGATGGCCGTGGTGTCCGTGGGGATCGGCCTCCTCCTTGGAGCGCCAATCGGCGCCCTGTCTGGGTTCTACGGAGGGCCGCCGGACATCCTCACTCAGCGCGTGGTGGACGTGATGCTGGCGTTCCCGGGGATCCTGCTCGCGATCATCGTCGTGGCCGTGCTTGGACCAGGGTTGTGGAACGCGATGCTCGCTGTCGGCATCTCGTTCGTGCCCATTTACGTTCGCGTTGTGCGGGGCTCGGTCCTGGAGATCCGGGAGCGAGAGTTCATCGAGGCGGCACGTGCGGTCGGCGCCGGCAACCTGACGATCGTCCGCCGCCACATCCTCCCCAACTGCATCGCCCCGCTGATCGTTCTCTCCACCCTGCAGATGGCCTCGGCGATCCTGTGGGCGGCAGGGCTAGGGTTCCTCGGCCTCGGCGCTCAGCCCCCGACCCCGGAGTGGGGGACGATGCTTGGACGAAGCCAGGCGTACATCCGGGTGGCGCCCCATGTAGCTACGTTCCCCGGTGTCGCGATCATCCTGGCGGTCTTGGGGTTCAACCTCCTCGGCGATGGGCTCCGCGACGCCCTCGACCCCCGGCTGCGGGGGCGGTTGTAGGTTCACCGCGGACATCCTTCCTGGTCCTTCCCCGGCCCCTTCGGTAGACTCCGGTCGGGTGATGCGATGAACTTGATTGAGGACGTATGGGCGCGGGAGATCCTCGATTCCCGCGGCAACCCCACTCTGGAGGTGGAGATCGCGTTGGAGGACGGCACCGAGGTGCGGGCCGCCGCGCCGTCCGGGGCTTCCACCGGGACCCACGAGGCCGTCGAGCTGAGGGATGGAGACGACCGCTACTTCGGGAAGGGCGTGCAGCAGGCGGTGCGCAACGTGAACGAGACCATCGCCCCGGAGATCGTGGGGATGGACCCTCTCTGGCAGGAGGAGGTTGACGCCCTCCTCGTGGACCGCGACGGCACGCCCGACAAGTCCCGTCTTGGGGCGAACGCGATCTTGGCGGTGTCGCTGGCCTGTGCGAAGGCCGGCGCCGCCTCCCTCGGGGTGCCCCTGTGGAAGTACCTCGCCGGGGCTCGGGCGGGGCGGATGCCGATCCCCCTCATGAACGTGGTCAACGGCGGGGCGCATGCCGACAGCGGCCTTGCCATCCAGGAGTTCATGATCGTGCCCGTCGGGGCGCCCGCGTTCGCGGAAGCGCTCCGCTACGGGGCCGAGGTGTTCCACACCCTGAAGAAGACCCTCAAGGCAGGAGGGCACTCGGTGGCGGTGGGGGACGAGGGCGGGTTCGCCCCGCGTCTCGCCTCCGATGAGGACGCCCTCCGGACCTTGGTCCAGGCGATCGAGGGCGCCGGCTACGAGCCGGGCCGCGACGTGGCGCTGGCCCTGGACTGTGCCGCGACCGCGTTCTTCGAGGATCGTCGAGGAGCGTATCGTTTAGAGGGCGAGCGGTCGGCGGCGGAGCTTGTGGACCTGTATGCGGACTGGGTCGCTCGCTACCCGATCCTCTCGATCGAAGACGGCCTGGCCGAGGAGGACTGGGAGGGATGGGCCCTCCTCACGGAGCGGCTCGGCGCGGAGGTCCAGCTCGTGGGGGATGACATCTTCGTGACGAACCCCGAGCGTCTCGCCCGCGGGATTGAGTCCAAGGTGGCGAACGCGATCCTCGTGAAGCTGAACCAGATCGGCACGGTCACCGAGACCCTGGAGACGATGGATCTCGCCCACGGGGCGGGCTACGCCCGGATCATCTCCCACCGCTCCGGCGAGACGGAGGACACGGCGATCGCCGATTTCGCGGTGGGCACGGGATGCGGGCAGATCAAGACCGGGTCGCTCGCCCGTTCGGAGCGGGTCGCGAAGTACAACGAACTCCTCCGGATCGAGGACACCTATGCGCCGCCGATGGCGACGTGGCCCAAGTGACCCCTGGCGGAGGTACCTCTCGGCGGGCCTGGCGGTGGCCGTGGTGCTTGGGTTGGGGTTCGTGTTTGGGGCAAGGGTCTACGCCATCCGCCGCGCCGAAGCCGATCTGCGCGCCCTACGCACTCAACAGGAGGCGCACACAGAGGACATCCTGGACCTGCGACGCCGGCTCGCCGAGGCGGGCCTGCCCCACGTGGTGGAACGGGAGGCGCGGACGAAGCTGCGGTGGGGGTTCCCCGACGAGGAACGGATCGTAATCCTGCGGAGGTAGCCGTGGCATTTGTGCATCTGCACGCGCACTCCGAGTACTCCCTGCTCGACGCGATGGGGCGGGTGCGCGATCTCGTGGCCCGGGCCGCGGAATTGGGGATGCCGGCCCTCGCCCTGACCGATCACGGGAACCTGTCGGGGACGATCAAGTTCTACCGCGCGGCCGAAGACGCCGGGGTCAAGCCGCTCCTCGGGGTCGAGCTCTACGTGGCCCCGGATTCCCGTCATTCCCGCGACGCCTCCGCCAGCCGCTCGCCCTACCACCTCGTGGTGCTGGCGACGAACAGGACCGGGTGGCAGAACCTCCTTTTCCTCTCTAACCGCGCCCACACCGAGGGGTTCTACTACAAGCCGCGGGTGGATCTGGACCTCCTGGCCGGCCACGCCGAGGGGCTGCTCGCCCTTTCGGCCTGTGAGTCCGGCGAGGTGCAGCGGCTCCTCCTTCAGGGACGGCGGGAAGAGTCCGCGGCGGCGGCGGGCCGGCTCGCCGAGATCTTTCCGGGGAGGTTCTACATCGAACTTCAGGATCACGGTCTCGAGCGGAATCAGGCTCTCATCCGGGATCAGCTCTCCCTTGCCCGGCGCCTGGCCCTTCCCGTTGTCGCTTCGGCCGATGTGCACTACCTCTCCGCCGAGGACCGCGAACCGCACCGCGTCCTCATCAACATCCAGGCGGGGAAGAAGCTGTCCGATCCCGATGCCCGATCCTTCGACGGGGACGGGTACCACTTCCTGACCGAAGACGAGATGCGGGCCCGGTTTCGGGAGATTCCGGAGGCGCTGGAGACGACGCTCGCCGTGGCCGAGCGTTGCGAGTTGCAGCTCCAGCTCGGCGGGCGGCTCCTACCGCGGTACCCGGGCACGCTTCCCCCGGGGGAGGATCTCGCCGCCCAGGCCTGGGCAGGGGCGCACGCCCGGTTCGGACAGCCTCTCCCGCCTGCGGTTCGGGAGAGACTGGCCTACGAGCTCGAGGTCATTACGCGGATGGACCTTGCTCCCTACTTCCTGATCGTCGCCGACTTCGTGGGCTACGCGCGGCGGAAGAGGATCCCGGTCGGCCCGGGCCGTGGCTCGGCCGCCGGCTCGCTCGCGGCCTACGTCCTGGGGATCACTCAGGTGGATCCGCTTCGGTTCAACCTCCTGTTCGAGCGGTTCCTGAACCCAGACCGGGTGAGCCTGCCCGACTTCGACATTGACTTCTGCGTTCGGGGTCGGGACGAGGTCATCCGGTATGTCGCCGAGCGGTACGGCCGGGATCACCTCGCCCAGATCGCCACGTTCGATCGGATGGCGGCCCGATCCGTGGTGCGGGACGTGGCCCGCGTGCTCGGGCTGCCCTACGACAAATCGGACCGGATCGCCAAGCAGGTTCCGTTCGGGATGACGCTCTCCCGTGCCCTCGACCAGGTACCGGCCCTGAAGGAAATGGCCGAGGGAGAGGAGGAGACCCGCAAGCTGTTCGCGATCGCCCGACGTCTGGAGGGCCTGTTGCGGAACAGCTCCACCCATGCCGCCGGCGTGGTCATCGCCCCCGAGCCCCTGGAGAAGTTCGTGCCCCTCCTGCGATTGGCCGAAGGCCAGTTCGTGACCCAGTTCGACATGCACGATGTGGAGGCGGTGGGGCTCCTCAAGATGGACTTCCTGGGCCTGCGCAACCTGACCTTGCTGGACGATGTGGCCCGGCTGGTGGAGAAGCGGCTGGGGGTCGAGGTTGTCCTGGACAAGCTGCCCTTGGATGACCGGGCGACGTACGAACTCATCCAGTCTGGACAGACGACCGGGGTGTTCCAGATCGAGTCCCCCGGGATGAAGGCCCTCATTCGCCGGCTCGAGCCGACGGAGTTTCGCGATCTGATCGCCATCCTCGGCCTGTTCCGGCCCGGACCGCTCGACTCGGGGATGGCCGACGATTACATCGAGCGCAAGCACGGACGGCAGCCGGTTACGTACCCTCACCCCGCCAGCGAAGAGGTTCTCTCCGAGACGTACGGGCTCCCCATCTATCAAGACCAAATCCTGCTCCTTGCCCAGCGGTTGGCCGGGTTCACCCTGGGCGAGGCCGACCTCCTGCGGAGGGCCATGGGCAAGAAGAAGCCCCAGGAGATGGCGGAGATGGAATCCCGGTTCGTGGCTGGCTGCGTCCATAACGGCCTCTCCGCGGACGAGGCGCGGGGGATCTTCGCCGACATCGAGAAGTTTGCGCGCTACGGGTTCGTCAAGGCCCACGCCGCCGCGTACGCGTTCATCACCTACTGGACTGCTTATTTCAAGGCCCACTACCCGACGGATTTCATGGCCGCCCTCCTCACGTCGGTCCAAGACCACAGCGACAAGGTGGGTGTGTACATCGAGGAGTGCCGGGGGATGGGGTTCGAGGTTCTTCCCCCGGACGTGAACGAGTCGGCGGTGGGGTTCACCCCGGTCGGGGAGGGCAAGCTCAGATTCGGGCTGGGGGCGATCCGACATGTCGGTCAGGCGGCGGTGGAGGCGATCCTCGCCGTGCGCGGCTCGGGGTTCAAGAGTTTCTTCGATTTCTGCCAGCGCATGGACCCGGAGCGGGTGAGTCGGGAAGCGGTGGAATGCCTGATCAAGGCCGGGGCGATGGACCGGTTTGGGTCGCCGCGCAAGGCCCTCATGGCCCTCGCCTGCGAGGGCGTGCGGCTGGCCCAGTTGACCCGAGCGCAACGGTTGTCCGGGCAGAGGTCATTCTTCGAGGCGGAGGAACTCGCGCCCAAGATCGAGGTGGGCGAGTCCGAGTTCCCCCGGGAGACCCTGCTCGAGTTCGAGAAAGATCTCCTCGGCCTCTACCTATCCGGGCACCCGTTGGACGAGCACGCCGCCGAGCTGCGGGCGCGGGGGGCCGTCCCCCTTGCCGACGCCCCGGCCCGGACGCGGACGTTCACCGTGGCCGGCCAGGTGCGGACGGTCAAGGTCGTGGGCACACAGGAAGGCCCGATGGCATTCCTGACCATCGAGGACAACGCGGGAGAGGCGGAGGTCGTGGTGCGATCTCGCCTGTACGAGACGGGGGCGGCGGTCATTCAAGAGCGGGCGCTCCTTCTCTTCCGGGTGCGGTGGTCGGAGCGGAACGGGTCTCGGCGGCTGCAGGCCCTCGAGGTGGAACCCCTCGCCCGCAAGGAAGGGAGACAAACCCGCTATTGGATCGAGTTCCCGCTCGATCTCGTCACGCCGGATCACGCGACCCGTCTTGGGGGGATCCTCGCCGACCATCCCGGCCCGGTGCCCACGCGGCTCCGGGTGCGCGATGGGGAACGCGCGCTCATCGTAGAGGCCGGTCCGCGGTATGGGGTGCAACCCTGTCCCGAGCTCGGCCACAAGCTGAACCAACTGGGCCCCGGCGTGCGACTGGAATGGGGATGAGGGTTCCTTCCGTCCTGAAGCTTCTCCTTCCCGGGATGGGAGTGAAGCGATGGCTTCTCCTGGCCGTGGGCGCGATCGCGCTCGTGGCGTTCGGGGCCCTGTGCCTGGTCGGAGACGAGGGGATGCGCGGCCTGCACGCCCTGGTCCTGCGTCACATCCCGTTCCTGTGGCAGCCCGTGTTTGGAGCGGTCGTGGTTGCGCTGGGGCTCGCCGGCGTGGCGGTGGGGATGGCGCGGGCCGTCCGCGCGATCCTGCACGCCGTTTCCCCCCGCCGGGGTGGGTCCATCGCCGAGGCACTGTACCAGGGGCGAATCCTCCACGCCGCCCCCCATGTCGTGGCAGTCGGGGGAGGAACCGGGCTCTCTACACTGTTGCGAGGCATCAAGTCCTACACCGCCAACCTCACCGCGGTGGTGACGGTGATGGATACCGGGGGGAGCTCAGGCCGGCTGCGAACGGAGCTCGATGTCCTTCCCCCCGGGGACATCCGTAACTGCCTGCTTGCCCTGGCCGAGGACGAGGAGCGGATGGCGCGGTTCATGCAGCACCGGTTTAGCTCCGGGGAGGGTCTGATCGGGCACTCGTTGGGGAACATCCTCCTCGCCGGGATGGAACAGGCGACAGGGGGGTTCGACCGCGCCGTGGAAGAGGCAAGCCACTTCCTGTCGGTACGCGGGCAGGTGGTCCCGTCCACCCTGGACCGGACCGACCTCGTGGCGGAGCTGACCGACGGACGCGAGGTGGTCGGGGAGGCAGAGATCGCCGCCGCCCATGCTCCGATCCGCCGGATCCGCCTCGTCCGGCCGGCGCAGGCGTACCGCGTGGCCCTCGACGCGATCGCCCGCGCCGATCTGATCCTGCTCGGACCCGGGAGCCTGTACACGAGCACCATCTCGAACCTGCTCGTGGACGGGATCTCCGATGCCATCGCCCGGGCGCCGGGGGAGAAGGTGGTCATCATGAACCTGATGACCGAGCCTGGGGAAACCGACGGGTTCGCGGCGAGCGACCACCTGAGATTGCTCGCCGAACACGTGAACCTGCGGCGGTTCCACGCGGTGATGGTGAACAACGATCCCCCGCCTCCGCAGATCCTCGCTCGGTACCGTGCGGAGGGGAGCGAGCCGGTGCGGGACGACCTTCGTGGGGCGAAGACGTTCGGCCTGCGGGTGATCCGGGTTCCCCTTCTCGAGATCGTGGAGTTGGAGGGCAAGCCGACGGTGAAACACGACCCCCACAAGCTGGCCCGGGTCTTGGCCCGAGAGGCGCGGGCCCTGCGCCGCTCCTGGACCCGCTGGTTCAGCGGCTAACCCCGCCCCTTCACCCCCCCGTCGTGCCCCAGGGGAGGGTGCGCGGCCGTGAACTCCGGCTCGAGGACAGACATCACGTGTACGTCAATCCAGCGACCGTCGCGGTAAGACGCGTGACGGCGGGTCCCTTCCGACCGGAATCCCGCCTTCTCGTAGCAGCGGAGGGCACGGGCGTTCCCCGCGAACGCCTCGAGCTCCACCCGATGCAGGCCTAGTTCGTGGAACGCGAACCGGAGCATCAACCGAACCGCTTCCGTGCCGTATCCCTTTCCCCAATGTCCCTTCTCCCCGATCACGATCCCGAGCGCGGCGCTGCGGTGCTTCCAGTCGAGCTTGTGAAGGCCCAGGTTCCCGATATGGGTCCAGGTGTCCTCGATCCGGGCTTCGAGGGCGAGGATGACCTCGTCTTTCCGGTCGAGATGGGCCTCGAACCACCGCTCTTCCTTAGCCAACGACATCGGCTCGTACATCAAGATGTGCTGCCGCACCTCCGGGTCGTTGAACCACCGGACGAAGGTCGGGATGTCCCCCCTCTCGATCGCCCGCAACCGGACGCGGTCTCCGTAGAGCATCTGGCCCTCCCCAGAAAGAGAAGGGGGGCGACGCGCCGTCGCCCCCCGAGCAGAACAACCTTGGCTTACGCTTACGGCGCGATCGTCAGGTTGACGTTGACCACATGGGAGATGGCCCCCGCCGTGCCGCGCACCCGGAGGACGTAGGTCCCCGCGGCCGCGGCGGCGCCGGTGGCGATCCTGAGGGTCGCCGTGCCTGCCGGGGCCGGGTTCGGGTCGAACGTCGCCGTCACGCCGGTGGGAGCGCCTTCCACCTCAAACTGGACCGGGTCGGCAAGCCCGCCCACGCGGGTCAGGGTGATCGTGACGTTCGCCGACTCCCCCGGCCTGACCGGGACAGCGATCGGCAGCAGGGCCATGCTGAAGCCAGGCGGGGCCTCGACGGTCAGGGTCACCCGCGCCGTCCTGTCCAACCCGTCGCCCCTGCCGCGCACGGTGAGCGTGTAGGTCCCCGGCGCCGCGGCGGTGGTCGCGCTGAGGGTGAGGGTGCTCGTGGCCGCCGTGACCGAGGCTGGACTGAACGTCCCGGTCACCCCGGCCGGAGCGCCCTCGAGGGTCAGCGCCACGGGCACGGCCGCGCCGAAGGTGGCGTTGCGGACCAGATTGACCGTGACCGTGCCGCTCGCGCCCTGCCTCACGGTGAGCGCTGCCGGCGCGGTCGCCATCGAGAAGTCCGGCCTCACCTGAACGTTCACCTCAAGGGTGGCTTCCCTCCTGATCCTGCCGCTCGTGGCGACGACCCGGAGCGTGTGCCTCTGAACGGCCACCGCATCCCCCACCGTCAGGGTGAGGGTCGAGGTGTTGGCGGTGGCGGTGGCGGCGGTCCTCACTGGATCGAACCTCGCCGTGACCCCGGTGGGAAGGCCCGTGACCGAGAAATCGATCGCGCCCCCGAAGTTGCCCGTCCGTGTGACCCTGATCGTCTGGGTGGCCGACCTGCCCTGCGGGATAGCCACCGCCGGCAGGGTCGTAGGAAGAGTGAAATCTCCACGAGCACACCCTCCCAAGATCCCCAGCACGGCAGCCACGCCAACGATCCCCAATAACTGCTTCGCGCGCTTCATTTTCATAGACCTCCTTCCCCTCCGAACCCAGCTCCGTGGCTCACGCTGACCAACACGCACCGGTGTGGCGACTCTTTGCGAAATCGGGGGAGCCAATGCCCGGCGCTGGCCCGAAAGGGTTCCTCCTCCTTATTTTTTTTGATCGCTTCCCCCGCGGCTATTCGCCTCCCGGCTTCGCTCAGCCTCGACCCAAGCTTATAGCGTTTGGCGAAGGGCGTCAACTCCGCGACCGTCAACCGCGCGGGAAGGTGCCCGGATCCTCCGCATCATACCCATTCAAGCAAGATGGGGCGATGGTTTCCGCCCCATCCGCACCTGGTTCGATGCGCTCGGAGCTTCGCGCTCCGTGCGCCCTGTACTAGCAGCCGCCGCACGGCTTCTTGGGCTGCTTCGGCTTATCCGCTTTCTTGTCCTTCATCGGCACGTGAACTCGCCTCCTTGATCGCCCCATTCGTGGAGCGACTGAGCGCGAGTATAGTGCGGTTCTCCCGCCGGTCAACACGGAGGGGACGTTCTACCCCCGGCGGGGCGATCTTGGGTCGCCTCACCGCGGCGCGGCCGGCTTATGCAGTCGTGAGCCGTTCCCGTAGGAACGCCGCGAGGTTCTTCATTGGCACCCGCTCCTGGAGGGTCGTGTCCCGGTCGCGCACGGTGACCGTGCCGTCGGCGAGGGTTTGCCCGTCCACGGTGATGCAGAATGGGGTTCCGGACTCGTCTTGGCGCCGGTAGCGGCGTCCGATCGAGCCCTTCTCGTCGTAGTCCACGTTCCAGCTTCGTTTCAGGTCGCGGTAGATGCTTGCCGCGGCCTCGGGCATCCCGTCGCGCTTGATGAGGGGGAACACCGCGGCCTTGACCGGGGCGAGGCGGGGATGGAGCTTCAGCACCACCCGCGGTTGGGGGGCGCCGCTCTCGTCGGGGATCGCGTCCTCGGCGTACGCCTCGCAAATGAACGCGAGCACGGAGCGATCCACCCCGGCCGAGGGCTCGATCACGTGCGGGACGAGGCGCTCCTTCGTCTCCTCGTCGAAGTAGGACAGGTCCTTCCCGCTCCCGGCGTGTTGCGGCTTGCCGCCGGGGCCGGTCTCCACCACGAGCTCGTCGCCGCGACGGATGAGCTTGCCCTCCATGTGACTGCGGAGGTCGAAGTCGCCACGGTGGGCGACCCCCTCGAGCTCGCCGAACTCGCCCGGGGGCAAGAACGGGAATGCGTACTCGATGTCGGCCGTGCCACAACTGTAGTGGCTGAGCTCCTCGCGCCCGTGCTCGCGCAGGCGGAGCCTCTCGCTCGCCAGGCCCAGCGACACGTACCAGCGGAGGCGCCGATCCCGCCAGTACTCGTACCACTGCCGAGACTCCGTGGGGCGGCAGAAGAACTCGATCTCCATCTGCTCGAACTCCCGGGACCGGTACGTGAAGTAGCGAGGGGTGATCTCGTTCCGGAAGGACTTGCCGATCTGCGCGATCCCGAACGGGAGCTTCACGCGCGCCGTGGCGAGCACGTTCTTGAAGTTCGTGAACATCCCCTGGGCGGTCTCCGGCCGCAGGTACGCCTCGCTTTCCGGGTCCACGAGCGCCCCGACGTAGGTCTTGAACATGAGGTTGAACTCACGGGGCGCCGTGAGGTCGCACGCCGTATGCTCGCCGGCGTGTTTGCTTGGCTTCTCCGGGCACGGGCTCATGGCGAGGTGATCGGCGCGGAACCGGGCCTTGCACTTCCGGCAGTCCACGAGCATGTCGCGGAAGAGGTCGTAGTGACCGCTTGCCTTCCACACCTGGGGATGCATGACGATGCTCGTCTCCACCCCGACCATGGCATACGGCGAGGGCATTCCCGGGGGCGGAGTGGTGTCGTCGTGGCCGCGCACCATGTCTTGCCACCACGCCTCGCGCACGTTCCGCTTCAGCTCGACCCCGAGTGGGCCGTAGTCCCAAAACCCGCCGATGCCCCCGTAGATCTCGCTCGACTGGAAGATGAACCCGCGCCGCTTGCAGAGCGAAGCAACTTTGTCCATCAACTCGTTCTTCTCAGGCATGGCCGTTTCCTTCCTTGCATCTCGGTACCGGGGATTGCGCTAGACTACCGGACTAGACCGGAGAGGGCAACCCGACCCGTTTCCGTGGCGATCTCCCGCAACCGTACGGCGAGAGCCTCCGTCAGTTCGCTCGGATAGCGCCACGTCCAGTTTCCTTCGGATTTCCCCGGATGGTTCATCCGGGCTAGGCCGTCCAGGGAGAGGACGTCCTGCAGTGGAACCATCGCCAGCGCGGCCCGGCTGCCGAACGCGAGGCGGATGAACGCCCCGGGTGCGTTCTCGTCCCGGTCGAGCGCGATCTCGTTCCGTGCGAGGTAGGCCCGGGCGTGTTCCCGCTCCGCAGGCAGCGCGCTCCGGTACCAGCCGAGCGTTGTGTCGTTGTCGTGGGTCCCGGTGTAGACGAGGACCCGCCCATGCGAGGGGTAGTTGCGGGGGAGGTGGGAGTTTTCTTCCCCGCTTCCGAACGCGAACTGGAGGACCCTCATCCCGGGGAGCCCGAACCGGTCGCGCAGGGCCTCGACCTCGGGGGTGATCACCCCCAGATCCTCGGCGAGGATCGGGACCTGACCTAGCTCGGCCCGCAACGCCTCCAGGAGTCTTTCCCCGGGCGCCTTGACCCACCGCCCGCGAACCGCGGTCGGCGCCGGGGCCGGGATCTCCCAGTACGCCTCGAACCCGCGGAAATGGTCAATCCGTACGAGGTCGCAGGTTCGGAGCGCCTGGCGGACCCGGGCGATCCACCACGCGAACCCGTCGGCCTCGAGCACGTCCCACCGGTAGAGCGGGTTGCCCCACCGTTGACCGGTGGCGCTGAAGTAGTCCGGAGGGACACCGGCAACCACGGTCGGGTTCCCATTATCGTCCAGGTGGAAGTATTCCGGATGGGCCCACACGTCGGCCGAGTCGTGGGACACGAAGATCGGCATGTCCCCGATGATCGAGATCCCTCGGTCGCGGGCATAGGCGCACAGCTTCTCCCAAGCCGAGTAGAAGCACCACTGCGTCCAGCCATGGAAACCGACTTCGTCAGAGAGGGCGCGGCGGGCGGCCGTGAGCGCCCGCTGGTCCCGCAACCGCATTTCCGGAGGCCACTCGCTCCATGCCGCCCCTCCGAAGTGGACCTTGAGGGCCATGAACAGGGCGTAGTCCGGGAGCCACGCCCGCTCCGCTCGCGCGAAGCGCTGCAGTTCCCTCTTGCGTTGGCGCGACCCGGGGGCGAGAAAGCCCGCGTAGGCCCGGCGCAGTAGCGGCCATCTGGACTCGTAGATCCGCCCGAAGTCCACGCGGTCCACGGCGTACGGCGGGACTGCCTCCGGTTTGAGCCAGCCTTGGGCAAGGAGGTCCTCGGGGTCAATGAGGTACGGGTTTCCGGCGAACGCGGAGAACGACTGGTAGGGCGAGTCGCCGTACCCGGTCGGTCCGAGAGGGAGGACCTGCCACCACCGGGCCCCGGCCGCGGCGAGCCAGTCCAGGAACCGCCGGGCATCGGCGCCGAGGGTCCCGATCCCCCATGGGCCGGGGAGGCTCGTGGGGTGGAGCACGATCCCGTACGAACGCGGGAGATCCATGGTCAGCTAGCTTAGCGCAGGGCGGGCGCCCCACCAGGTCGGAAGAGCGCAGGCGGGGTTGGGTAGACCGGAGGGGGTGATCCGGTGCGACGGTTCCGCAAGCAGGTGTGGTTGATCGTCCTGGGCGTGTGCGCCATTGCCGCCGGTACCTTCTCCGTGCGCGTTCTGTTCGCGACTGTGAGCGTGGGGTTCGCCCAGGAGATCGGCCTCGATCGAGATCTGCGCCCGCGGTCGAGTGGGCTCGCCAGGGAACAGCGGAGGTCCTTGCCGGTGGGCGGGCGCTCGAACTCGATCGGTACCGGGTTCGCCTGGGGACGGCGGGCGGGGTTCTCCTCGCGTGGGGCCTAGAACCTGTTTCAAAACAGGACAGGGAGTGGCCATCCACCTCGGCCCTTCTACCACGAAGTACACCAAGGACTCTTGAGTCTCAGCGCCGAGATCTGTTCGATCTCTTGAGATGCAGGGGCGACGAGGGCCGGCTGTCGTCTCGCTTCCCGGATGCGCATCTGGGATCTGAACATCCTCCGGCTCGGTTCTTCTTCGCGTGCTTCGTGTCCTTTGTGGTGGCATGCTGGCAATCCCGCATTTTGAAACGGCTTCTAGCGTTTACCGCTCCGACCTCTGCCCCCACGAGACCGGGCTCTTCCCCGGCGAGACGCGGTAGTGCCGCAAGGCGTATAATCGCGCTCGGAGGTGGTTGTATGCGCCGATCATTCGTGCTGATGCTCGTCTTGGCGGGGGCGATGGTCGTCGGGGCGGCGGCCCCCAGGGTGGCGGTGGCCCCGTTTGTGGACAAGGCCGGCACCGGGCTCGCCAACATCGGGATCGGCCTGGGGGAGATGCTCGCCCAGCGCCTGTCCGCGGAGGGGCTGTTCGTGATCCCGCCGGGGGCGCTCCAGGCGTGGCTTGCCCAGACCGGGATGCCTGCCAGTCCCGGTGCGTGGCGAACCGCGGCGCTGGCCATGGGGGGCGATGTCCTTGTCCTGCCCGCGGTGGAGAGATTCCAGGCAACCACGATGTCGTTCACGTTTCTGTTCGTCACGGTCCGGGGGGCGACGGTGCAGACCGACCTCAGCGCAGAGGTCGTCGCCCTCGCCACCGGGGCCGTCCAGGCCGTTACCGCCCACGGCGAGGCGTCCGGCCCGGCGTCGGTGGAGGTGGGCCTGTACTTCCCGTTCGACGTGTGCCTGGGCGGGTTCCGCACCGACAAGTCCGTGTACTTCGGTGGGGAGACCGTGCTCCTCGGCTACCGGGACGTTGCGCCGCCCAACTCGTTCTACGTGGTCGTGCGTCCGGCGGCGTCCCTGGTTCCGAGTTGGAGTTCCCCCGTGGAGACATCCGCCGTGGGGGCCCCGTGCGTGACGTGGACCTGGAATCAGATGTTCGGCCTCGCCCCCGCGTCACCAGGCGACTACGTGGCCAAGCTGTACGTCGTTCCGTTCCTGGTACCGATCGCCACGCGAACGTTCAGCATCAGCGCCGCGGCCGCGGTCGAGCTCGTGGTGGGGAGCCCCGCGTTCGGGACCGCCCCGTGGGGCGAGGCCCTGGGCAAGGCCCTCGACGACCTTACGGCGAAGCTCGTCCCGATCCTGCGCCCACCGACGGGCGGGTGAGTCGGTCCGATCCGGCGGGGCGTGATCGGTAGAGCGTTTGGTCTGCGCTGGGAGGAGCACATGTTTGGGCCCACCCCGACCCGGTGCGCCAGGTAGCTGACGGTGGGAACGTCAGACTGTGTGTGCCTGGCCACCCGGCTTCCTGGCCCTGTGCCGGGACGACGCACGGGGGTGGGCGTATGACCCATGTTTGCAGCGTAGCGAGCCGTTCCTCGTTGTCGGGGTCTCCCCGGCTCACGGGCATCCCCAGATCGTTCGGCTTTCCGCGCGACACCGCCCCTCAGTGAGGTCGGCCAGCGGTCTTGAGGTACTCGATCACCGCTCGCAGGGGATCAGTCGGCCAGGGTTGGCGGCCCACTCCGCGGTTACGGAACTCGGGACGGACACAGTTGTGCCCAATGAACCCAAGCTCCGGTTTCTCCCGCGGATCGTACGACGCGAACCCGATAATTGTGTCCCCAACCTTGGTCAAGAACACGGCTGCGCCGATGGTTTCGGGGTGGGAGAAGACATCCGCGTCGAACCGTTCCCACTTCAGCGCTTCAGGCCCCCAGACCGCGGGTTCGGCCTCGAGCAGGGCCGCGTAGCTCTGCTTGAGGAGAGAGGCGATCAGTCCACGTTCCTGCCCGCGCGGCGCTTCGAACCTGAGTTCCATGAGGTCCCCGATCATCGTCGTCTGACGGTAGAGCGCAAGTCCCTTCGCCAGCCGGACCGTGTACCGGAAGTATCTCGATTTCCGTCTCCCTTCCCCAGCGGTGACCGATTTCCGGTCGGAGCGAGTGGGGCTGCCGTGCGCAGGGCGGGCCTCCGCGCCCCGGCCCTCTCGTACGACGTGCTTTCGGGTGGCCTCGTCCGTCGAGCCCGGCTATACTTCGGCGTCACCGCAGAGTGCGCTGGCCGCAACGGACAAGCGGGTGGCACCACCGACCGCCGGACATCCGGCATGCCAAGGAGGCCCAGAGTGAATGAGGACCATGTGAAGGCGCGCGGGCAGCCCACACGCGGCATGCCGGGCCGGAGTGCGTAGCACCCTCTAACCTCTGTCGCACCTCCGTTCCCCCGAAGCACATCGAGCATCCCTTGCTGGCTGATCCGCCTCGAGCGTGGGGGCATGGGCATTCGTTCCCCCGCGCGTGCAGAGCCGACTCGCAAGGAGGAGATCATGCAGTCTGTAATGAAGCTTGGGTACACGCATCGCCCCGCCCAGCGGGACGATGTGGAGGCCGCCGTGGAGCTGTTCAACGCGTGCTCGCGGCACATGTTCGGGAGGGACCAGTCCAGCGTCAGCAACATTCGGACCGAATGGGGCACGCCCGGGTTCGACCTCGCGTCCGATACCCAGCTCGTGTTCCACAGAGGCCAACTCGTGGCGTATGCCGAGTTCTGGAACCTGACCGCGCCCTACGTGCGGCCGGGGTTCTGGGGACGCGTCCGCCCCGAGCATCGGGGCCGGGGCATCGGTGCCGCTCTGGTGGACTGGGCCGAGGAGCGTGCTCAGCGGTCGCTCCCGCTGGCCCCCGCTGACGCTCAGGTCACGCTTGGCCAAAGCGTGTGGGAAAAGGATGGGGCAGCTCAGGCCCTTCTCGTCGGGCGAGGCTACGCGATCGCCCGCCGGTTCTTCCTGATGAAGACCGTGTTCAACGGTGCGATCCCCGAGCCTGTGTGGCCACAGGGAATCACCGTCCGCACGTTCGATCCCGAGCGCGACCTGGAATCCGTGGCGCAGGCCGTGGACGATGCGTTCCACGACCACTGGGGCCACGTCCCGGCGCCGGTCGAGCAGAGCCTTGCCCTATGGCGTCAGTGGATCACCAACGACACGGAGTTCGACCCGAAGCTGTGGTTCCTCGCCGTGGAGGGGGACGAGATCGTCGGCGTTTCCCTCTGCCGGCGGGCCGACTCCGAGGACCCCAGCCAGGGCTGGGTGAACACCCTCGCCGTGCGGACGCCGTGGCGGCGGCGCGGGATCGCGCTCGCCCTGCTTCACCACTCGTTCCACGAGCTACGGCAGCGAGGCCGGACCGGGGCAGGGTTGGGCGTGGACGCAGCGAGCCTCACCGGTGCCGACCGGCTGTACACCCAGGCCGGGATGTGGCCGGAGCGGACGAGCATGGCGCTGGAGAAGGTGCTCCGCCCCGGGGTGGACCTGCGGCGAACGTCACTGTGATCGGGAATCAGCCGTGCTGGGTGGAATCTTCCGCCCAGCACGGCTCATCTTGCCAGTTCCACAGTGCCACCGCGCGAGCAGGCAGTCCTTCGGCACTTCTTGAGGGCAGGACGTCTGCCCAGACGGGGTGGAAGTCAGCCTGGGTCAAACTCTTGACATTGGCGACATTGTGTCTACAATTGCCGACACTATGTCTGCAACGGGACTAGGGCAGGTACTCTTCTCGCGTACCCGTCTGGAGGTGCTGCAACAGCTCTGCCGTCCGGGGAACCCCGAGCTTCATCTCCGCGAGATCGAGCGCCGTACAGGACTCGATAGCCGCGGACTCCTCCGGGAACTCCACCAGCTGCGCGAGGCGGGGATCCTTACGTCACGCCGCGTCGGTCGGCAGGTGATGTACGCGATGAACCAGAGCTGTCCGGTCTACCCTGAACTGAACATGCTCTTGGCCAAGACGGTCGGGCTGGCCGATGTGGTGCGGGACGCTCTGACACCTCTCGCTCAGCAGGTTGAACTTGCTTACGTCTACGGGAGTTTGGCCACCGGCGAGGCCAGAGCCGAGAGCGATGTGGATCTAATGATCGTAGGACAGGTCAGCATGCGCGACCTCGCCACCCCGTTGCGTCAGGCTGGCGAGCGACTGGGGAGAGAGGTCAACGCGACCCTCTTCGCGCCAAGCGCCTACCGCCGTGAGCTGCGCGTGCCGGATAGCTTCGTGGCCCGGGTCCACCGCGGTCCGAGGATGATTCTTCTCGGAGAAGACCGTGACGCTGGATGAGCTCGCCCGCCGTGGCCTGATCCGCCCCCACAGACCCGAGCGTTCCGAGATCCGGTTGTTGGTTCTCGCCGCGATCCGCCGCTGCGAGGACGCGGAGAACCGCGCCATCCACGGAGAGACGCGCCTCGAACAGGCCTACCACGCGATCCTCTCATGTGCCCTCATCGGATTGCGGGCGAAGGGGTATCGGCCAGCACGCGGAGCCGGCAGCCACGAGCTGACCCTTCAAACCCTCGTCGAGACCCTGCAGGTTGACCCCCACCGCTTGGACTACTATCAAGCCCTTCGTCGTCAGCGTCATCAAGGCCTGTACGAGGGCTTCGTCGGGTTGTCACCAACCGATGCCGAGGAGGCCGTCCAAGAGGCACGCACCCTCCTGAATGAGACGCTTGACTGGTTGCGTGATCACCATCCACCACTGGCCCCTGACGATCTTGGGAACGGCCTGTTATAGCAAGCCTGCTCGGAAACTGGGGACACGTTGTACCGTCGCGTGCGCGAGGGTGGGTCTAGCCTAGCCGGCGACCTGGAACTGCATGCTTCGTGCCTCGGCCACGCGCTCGGAGGCGTCGAGGATTTCGATGCCGACAAGGTTCCCCG
>CAYSZC010000004.1:0-21346 GCA_964435345.1 uncultured Thermotogaceae bacterium | reverse complement strand
CTCGCCGCGCTCCTGCCGGCCCGGGTTCCGTAACGCGGAGAGCCGGGAACCCTAGCAGCCTGTGTGGGAATAGCCCGCTGAGCCTTCGACTACGCGGACAAGATCGGATCCCCACGGTTGGGTACAGACTCACCGTAGAGACGCAGAGATCGCAGAGGAGTCTTGGAGCGAACATCCATTCGGTTTCGGATTTGGATTCAATTCCAGAATGATTTTCTCCGCGTCCTCTGCGTCTCGGCGGTGAACGGCGTTCTACGAGAGCGAACAGCTCTCACCGCAGAGCGCGCAGAGAACGCCGCGAACGCCCGAGAAGCGAATCTGGGTTACGGGCCGTAATCCAAGACCCTGCCTTTCTCTGCGATCTCTGCGTTCTCGGCGGTAAGACGCGCTGTCGCAGACAAGCTGTGACGCTACGGGAACTCCCTCCACTCCCAAACCGCTCCTCTCTGCGCCCTCGGCGGTGAACTCGTTCGCGGGTTGGACGTCCCTTCTTCTTTGCACCTCCGTCCTCGTCTGGGATGTTCTGACCGCGTAGTTTCGTGGGGATGGGATTTCGGGGTGTCCCGAGCCGTTGGGTATTCGGCCTCGGCGTTGCCGGGGCGTTGCTGCTGTTGACGGGGCTCGCGGCCCGGGCAAGCGTGGACGTGGCCGTCCTCGCCCCCCCGCGCACGGTCTCTCCCGGCGACCTGGCGATCCACGTCTTCTCCGTATCCAACCTCAGCGCGTCCCCGATCGAGGTCGCTCTGAGCATCGAGGTCCCGCCGGGCTGGGGGCAGTTGGGCCTGCCGCCCCGCCTCTCCCTACAAGCCGGGGGCGAGGAGACGGTGTTCCTGACGGTCGTCGTGCCCCGGATCGCCGCGGCCGGCAGGTACGCGGTCCGCCTCACAGCGACCTGGCCTGATGGCGAGGCGTCCGCTGAGGCGACGGTCCAGGTCCTGGCGGTGGTCGGGGTGGCGCTCGTCCCCCCCAAGGCGGGCGAGGCTCAGCCCGGGGACTCCGTCACCTACGAGCTTGCCATCGTGAACCGGGGGAACGTGCTCGATCGGTTCTCCGTGGACGCCTCCTCCGCGCGCGGCTGGGCGGTGCGGGTCGAGCCGCGGGATGTTTCCCTCCGCCCTGGGGAGCGGGGGACCGTCCGGTTGATCCTCTCTGTCCCTGCTCATGCCGAGCCCGGCCGCGATCTCCTCAGCGTGGCCGTGCGGTCCCAAGAGGGCGCCGAGGCCCGGACGGCATGGTTCACGACGATCCTTCCCCCTGGGCCGGAGGCGATCGTGGGCACGGTTCTTTCCGAGCTCGACATGCGCGTCGGGGGACGGCTAGGCTACGACCCCATCTCTGACCGCAGGCTGTCCCTGTTGACCCTGTCCGGGGACGGGGAGGTCCTCCGTGGGGACGTAAACCTCCTCCTCCACTGGACCGGACCGTGGGACCCGGCCCCGTACAGCCTGTCCCGGTTCTCGTTTTCCTACGACCAGGGCTCGGCGTGGGTCGAGGCCGGCGAGGTCGGCCTCGATCTGTCGGCCCTCCTACTCTCGTTGGGGGCCGATGGAATAAGCGCCGGCATCGCCGCCGCGCACGGGGAGGCGGCCCTCGTCACGGGGTGGCTGGGGGAAGAGGGGAGGTTCGCGCTGCGCGGGGCGTGGCTCGGGACGTGGGGGGAGCTGGGCGTGGCGTACCGAGAGACCCGTGGGCTGGATCACGTCCGCGCCGGAGCCATGTGGGTCACAGGGTGGATCATGGACGGCCTCGCCTTGCGCGGCGAGGGGGGAGTTGCGCTCTCCGGCCCCATCCTCGACGCGGGCTTTCTCGTCGGCCTGACCGCCGAGGCGGGGGCGAGCCTGGCGTTCCAGGCCGATGCCTACGCTGTCGGCCCGTGGCTCCCCAGTGCCCGGGCCGACCGCGCCGGGATCAGCCTGTCCGGGCGGTTGGTGGCCGATCCCGTGGGGCTGCGGTTCGTGGTGCGGTGGGAACAGGACAACGTCTTGGGGATCGCCATCTTGCCGACTGTGGTGCGGTCCGAGTTGTCCACCGCGTTCGACTGGGCGTCCACGCAGTGGCCGCTGGCGTTCTTCGCCGGGGCGATCCTCCGCCGCGGCCAGGGGTTCGGCCCTGGTCCGGGCAGGGATTGGCGAACCCGGATCCTCGAGCTGGCGACGGTCGCCGGGGACTCCCCTCTCGTCCTTCGGTTGAGCGGCCGCTGGCGGTGGGAGGAAGACCTGGCGGCGCCCTCTAGCCAATGGATTGCAGAGTACGGTCAGCGGTTCACCCTGACCCTGGGGCGGACGAGGGCGATCCTGACCCTGACCCAGGCCGCCCACCATGACGGCGCGGGGGGCCTGCTGTCCACGGGCAGCCAGGCGGGCCTGGAGCTGCGCACGCCGGTTGGCATCGCCCTTGACTTCCGGTACAGCCGGGATGGCGGGAGCGTGGGGATCGAACTCCCGTTTGCCATCCCTCCCGCGCTCTCCGTGACCGCGCGGCTCGAGGCGCGGTGGGATCCGATCGGCGGGGTGAGTTCGCTCTACGCCGTGATCGGCTTCGAATACGCATTCCTGTGGACTCCCCCGTTCCTCCCGGCCAAGGGGTGGCTCGAGGGCACGGTGTTCGTGGACGGAAACGGGAACGGACGCCGGGATCCGGGAGAGGAAGGGGTTGCGGGGGCAGTGCTCGTCGCGGACGGGGTCAAGGTGGCGAGCGGGGCCGATGGACGATTCCTGTTCCCGCCGTTGGCGCCCGGGACGTACGCCCTCGCCGTGGAGCGTCTGCCGCCGGGGTTCCGCCCCCGCATTGAACTCCCGCTCCAGGTCGCGGTGGCGCTTGCCGGACGGACGGTGGTGGGGATCCCCTGCCAGCGCGTGGGAGAGATCTCGGGCACGGTGTACGACGACGAAAACCGGAGCGGGATCCGCGACGAGGACGAGCCAGGGCTGCGCGGGGCGCTCGTGATCGTCGAACAGAATGGAGCGGAGATCGGCCAGGTCTACACCGACCCTGTGGGCGGGTTTTCGTTCGCCGGTCTCCCCGCCGGGGAGTACCGGGTGCGGGTGGATGTGCCCTCCCTTCCCGAGCGGTACGAGCTCACCACGCCAGATGCGGTCCTGGTACCCTTGGGGCCGGGCGCTGCGGCGGAGGTCCTGTTCGGGGCGTGGCAGCGGCCACGTCCGGTGGTGGTCGTGTACCGGCCGCCCGTGGCGGACTTCGTCTGGACCCCGTCTGCCCCCCAGGCCGGGCAACCGGTCACGTTCGACGCCGGGGCGTCCCAGGGAAGGATCGTCAACTACAGTTGGGAGTTCACCGGGGATGAGATCTTCGACGCAGAGGGCGTCACCGTGATGTGGACGTTTCCGGCGCCGGGGTTCTACCTCGTGATCCTGGTAGTTACGGACAGCGACGGGGTCCAGGGCCAACTCGATCTTCTGGTCCACGTCGGCCCGTGACGGGCGCGGTTGGCACTTCGCCGCAAACTCGCACCGCGTGTTTACCCCTTCGTCACCACCGGGCACGTTGGGTCCTGTCGCGACGGACGCGGCGCCGATGCTCCTCCGCGAGTTGCGGTGCGAACATAGTCTGAGCCGAGCGATCAGGGTCTGGGCCGATCCCCGCCGGCTTCTGTGAACCACGCGTTGCAGCTCCGCTCGTGGCCGTTGGGCGGAATCGAGGGGTTCGTTCCCTTGGACCGAGGGGGCGCTCGTGGTGCCCCTCGCGTGACGGCATTGACCCATGGTGTTCACACCCAAGACACCAGCATGATCCCGCCTGGCAAGGGGGCGGCGAGCCCGGGGGACGCCGGACGGAGTACACTCGCCGCGCCGCAGACACGGGGGGAGGCACAGGGTCGGTTCCGGGGAGATGTGCCCGGACGCAGTTCCCCCCGGGCTGACCGGCACGGCCATGGCCAGACCAACGTCCGAGACGGGTGATCGGCTGCCCCGAACGGCCCGGGGCTGGGAGACGCTTGAGAACCTTCTCCGCGGCGCGGAGACGGTTTTCCGCGAGCGGGGCTACGAGGCGGCGTCCGTTTCCGCGATCTGCCGGCAGGCCGGGCTCGCCCAGGGAACCTTTTACCTCTACTTCGCCAACAAAGAGGACGCCTACGTTCGCCTGGTCGAGAGCCTTCAGAATCAGCTCGTCGCTCGCCTGCGGGCCGCCGTCTCCGCGGCGTCGAACCCCCTGGTTGGTCTCCGCAGCGCCTACGATGTCCTGTTGGATTGCTTCAGCGAGAACGCAGACCTGTTCCAGGTCTTTCGCGAAGCGGAGTTCGTGCGACAGGAGATCCCCACGCGGTTCTACGGGGCAGTCTGTGGGGAGCTGATCGGCATCGTCAAGGCTGGCGTGGCGACGGGAACGTTTCGCGACCTCGATCCCGAGGTGGTGGCGTACGCGGTCCTGGGGGCCGTGCTCTTCCTCTGCCTGCGGTTTGCAGTGTGGGGAGGGAATGGCATCCCTCAAGATGTTCGCCAGGTGGGCATGGACCTCATTCTGCACGGGATCGCTGCCGATAGCAGACGCATCGAGGCCCAGGAGAGCCCGTGGCCTGCCGGCTCGTGGAGCGGGAAGCCCGCGCCTTCCTCGGACGAACCCGAGGGAGGGGCAGCGACACGCAGGGCGCTTCTGGCTGCCGCCGAACGCGCCTTCGGCGAGGCCGGGTTCCACGGAACCACCGTCTCCACCATTACCTACGTAGCCGGGGTGGGCCAGGGTACGTTCTACCTCTACTTCCCGAACAAGGTGGCGATCTTCACGGAGTTGGTGCGGGAGATCAGCCGGGAGTTCCGGCGGCGGCAGACGCTGGCTGTTGCACACTGCGTGGATCGCACGGCCGCCGAGGTGGAGGGACTTCGTTCCTTCTTGCGCTGGGTGCGGGAGCATCCCGGGGCGTACCGGATCGTGCGGGAGGCGGAGTTCGTGGACGAGGGGGTAGGGAAGTGGTACTACACGCGCCTCGCTGAGGGATACGCGCGGGGCCTCGCGGCGGCGATGGACCGCGGGGAGATCCGGCGCTGCGATCCGGAGGTGCTTGGCTACGTCCTTGTGGGGATCGCCCACTTCAGCGGCCAGAAGTGGGCGCTGTGGGAGGAGGCGAACAGGCCCGCCGAAGAAGTGCTGCCCGCCCTGATTGAGTTCATCTTGCACGGGGTCGAGCAGGAAGCCTGAACGAGGAGGGGGTTGACGTGTGTCGCGGCCATCGCTATGCTGACAGGTGATTCAGGTGTCATAAGACGATCGCCCGCAGAGACCCGCCGGTTCGAGGCGGGTGGACCACTCGGGTTAGGAGGCGACGCGGCATGCGGACGCAACAGACGAGCGGCACGAGGGGACGGATTGGCGTTGTCGGCGTGGGGCAGGGCCGGTTCGGGATTCGCGCTGACGCTTCGCTGAGGGAGCTTGCGTTTGAGGCTGTACGTTTGTGCATGGGCGACGCTGGCGTTCCTCTATCTGAAGTCCAGTCAATGGTGGTTGGGATCGCGTCGGACGAGCTCAGCTACGCGCTGCAGCCCTCCGCACAGGTTGGTGACTACATTGGTTTTCACCCCAGGCCGAGCTTTCGGGCGGAGGCGGCTTGTGCGTCGGGGAGCATGGCCGTGCGTGCAGGATGGATGAACATTGCATCTGGCCTGGCCGACCTGGTGCTCGTCGTGGGCGCGGAGAAGATGACTGAGGCTTCAACTCCAGACGTGACCGAGGTTCTCGGGCGTGCAGGCGACTTCCTCTGGGAGCACCCGTTCGGGATGACCTTCCCCGGCTACTACGCCATGATCGCCCGGGCGCACATGGCCAAGTACGGCACCACGGAAGAGCAGCTTGCTGCCGTGGCGGTGAAGAATCACAAGTACGGCGCCCTCAATCCAAACGCCCACATGCGTAAAGAGATCACCCTCGAAAAGGCCATGACCTCGTTCGTGGTGGCCGACCCGCTAAAGCTCTTCGACTGCTGCCTGGTGTCCGATGGTGCGGCGGCGATCCTGCTGGCGTCGGAGGGAGCGGCCAAGAGACTTCGTCCGGACCCGATCTGGCTGAGCGGAGTCGGGCTTGGGACAGGTTCTCTGGCCTTGGCACACCGAGACGACCTCACCGCGCTCCAGGCGACCGTCGAGGCGGCCGGCCAAGCCTACCGGATGGCCGGTGTGCAGCCCAAGGACGTGGATGTGGCAGTGGTCCACGACTGCTTCACGATTGCCGAGATCGTGGCCTACGAGGACCTGGGCTTCTGCTCGCGCGGCGAGGGTGGGCGTTTCGTCGAGGACCGGGAGACGTACATTGGGGGGCGCATACCGGTCAACGTGGACGGGGGGCTGAAGTCCAAGGGGCACCCGGTCGGCGCAACCGGGGTGGCGATGGCGGTGGAGATCGTCAAGCAGCTCCGCGGGCAGGCCGAAGAGGGCCGCCAGGTGCCGCGGGCCGAGGTGGGCCTGTCGCACAACGTGGGGGGGAGCGGTCAGCACACGGCTATCCACATCTTCACCCGCGCATGAAGGAGGGCGAGATGGAGTTCCGCGACTTCAGTCTTCTGGTTCGCGACACCAAGGTCCGGGGGTTTGTCGAGGGCCTCGAGTGCGGTGAACTCCGCGCCTCCCGATGTACGGGCTGCGGGGCGGTTCACTTCCCCCCCCGCAGCGACTGCCCGGTGTGCTTGGCCGGTGAGTTCGAATGGGAGCCGATCACGGGGACGGGCAAGCTCATTGCCTATACCCTGATCAAAGTCCCGCCACGGCACTTCGCGCCCGATCTGACGCAGCGGGCCCCGTTCTCTGCGTTTGTGTACGCACCGGCGGCCGTGGGGCTGGTCGAGATGAAGGGCGGGCTGCGCGTCATGGGTTGGGTATGCGGTGTGGCCGCAGGGGATCTGCGTGTCGGGTTGGAGCTGACGCCGCGGCCGGAAATCCTGGATGACGGTCGGGCGACGATCGTCCTGAAACGTGAGGGGTGCTGATCGGCGATGAGGGACAGGGTCACGGCGGCACGCATCTCGGGCGTGGGGATGTACATCCCCGAAGAGCGGATCAGCAACGCAGAACTGGCCAGGATCATGGACTACGACGTGGCGGGGTACCTGGCGGAGAAGGGGATTGGCGTGCGGTTCCGCGCTGCCCCAGACGAGGCCACGTCGGACATGGCGGTGCACGCGGCCCGCGCTGCCCTGTCCCAAGCGGGCCTCACACCGGACGACGTGGACCTGATCATCCTCGCCACGGACACACCGGACTTCGTGAGTCCCCCCACGTCGGCCGTCATCCAGCACAAGCTCGGCGCCATGAAGGCCGGTGTGTTCGACATCAACGCTGCGTGCACCGACGAGACGATCGCCCTGGCGATCGGATCGCACTACATCATGCTCGATCCGGGAGTCGATCACGTGCTGGTCATCGGTGCGTATGGGATGACCAAGTGGCTCGACTGGCGGCCGTACACCGAGTCGGCATCCAAGGTGTTGGCCATGTTGTTCAGCGATGGTGCGGGTGCTGTGGTGCTCTCGCCGTCGCACGAGGCCGGGTACCTGTCCTCCAAAATGCTCACCGAAGGGAGCTACTGGGATACGTACGGCATCTACCTGGGGACGGCGCACCCCCCGACCGAGGACATGATCGCCAGGCGGCGGCACTGCCTGCGCTTCCACGAAAACGGGCACCGGGTCCCGGCGGACTTCAACACGGCGCGCTGGCCGGATCTGCTCCGGGACACGCTCCGGGTGGTCGGCAAGACCCCGCAGGATCTCAAGCTGGCGTTGATGAACCAGGTGGATCAGTCTGCCGTGAGGGTCACGCTGGAAGGTCTGGGGCTGGCGATGGACAAGACCCACTGGGTGGCCGATCGGTTTGGGTACGCCGGTTCGGCGTCCGTGTTCATGGCCCTGCACGACGCGCTCGGACAGGGCCGTGTCCGGTCCGGCGACCTGGTGGCCTTCTGCACGTCCGGTGCAGGGTTCGTGCTGTCAACCGCCCTGTTCCGCTGGGTCTAGGAGGGAGCTGATGCGGCTTACGGGCAAGGTGGCGATCATCACCGGGGCGGCTCGCGGGATCGGCCGCGAGGCCGCGCGCCTGTTCGCCCAGGAAGGGGCGGGCGTGGTCCTGGCCGACGTGGATGCTCAGGGCGAGTCGGTGGCCGCCGGCATCGTGGGCGCCGGCGGCAGAGCGAAGTTCTTCAGGGCCGACATCACCGACCGGACGGCGTGCCAGACGGTGGTCACATCTGCCCTGGACGTGTTCGGGCATGTCGATGTACTTGTCAACAACGCTGGGATCGTGCGCGATGCCCAACTGGTCAAGCTTTCGGAGGCGGACTTCGACCTAGTGGTGGATGTGAACCTGAAGGGCACGTTCAACATGACCCAGGCGGTAGTCCCACACATGATCGAACGGGGCAGCGGGTCGGTGATCAACGTGTCGTCCGTTGTCGGGCTCTACGGGAACTTCGGGCAGACGAACTACGCGGCGACCAAGGCTGGCGTCATCGGGATGACCAGGGTGTGGGCCCGGGAGCTTGGGAAGAAGGGGATCAAGGTCAACGCCGTTGCGCCGGGGTTCATCCAGACGGAGATGACGCAAGGGGTCCCCGACAAGGTGCTGGACTTGATGCGGGGGAAAACGCCACTGGGTCGGTTAGGTACGGCGCGCGACGTCGCCAATGTGTTCCTGTTCCTCGCGTCAGAGGAGGCTTCGTACGTTCACGGTGCAGTGATCAGCGTGGACGGAGGGTTGATCACCTGAACAGGAGGCTCAGAGGAGTTGTGGATCGCGATGCCGGACATGAGGGCCAAGCGGTGGAAGCGCGGGGTTGCGGCGGTGATGGGATGCGCCGCCTGTTTCCTGATCCTGGCATGTGCCCGCCGCGATGTGGCCGGTCCCGAGCAGGACAGCGACACCCTGTTTCGGGTCCGTAGCGGGGAGGACATCCACGTGAGGAAGGCAGGCGACGGACCGCGACCGGTGGTTCTTCTGGCAGGGAACTCCTGCTCTGGCCGGTCGTTCGAGCCTCTGCTGACCCTTGTTGACCGTATGGATGACGTGCGGGATCGGTTCACCTTTTATGCCCTTGACTACCGAGGGAGCGGGGCGTCTACCTACCGCCAGCCCGTCTCGCAGCTTGAGGACTTCGCACGCGACTTCGCTGATGTGGTCCGCAGCGATCCTCTACTCCAGCAAGGCGGGATTCTGTTGGTCGGCCACTCGATGGGGTTCGGAGTGGCCCAGCTCATGGTTGACCTGGACCCGGAACTCTACAAGAGCGTGATCTCCTTGGCGGGGATCGGGACGCGTGGCGTGCGGGTGCTGTTCGCCGGATCCACGCTCGGGCACGATGAGAAGACCGGCCGGACCTACATGCCGGGGGACTGGGCCGATTCGTTGGCTGCGGTCGCGTTCCACCAGCGGGGCTGGAACGGTGATCTCCGCACCGCCGAGCGTGTGGCGTGGATGTGGAACATGGTGGTGTTCAACGACATCCTGGCCGTGGACCCGCGTACAGGGACGGTCGCGCGACCGTCGTTCCTCGACGAGCCGGGCTACGCCACCGTGATCAACGACGTCTTGAGTACCCGGTACATGCCCGAGTCGCTCTATGCGTGCCATCGGTTCAACCTCTCCGCGACAACCGTTACGCACACGAATCACGACGGGACGGATGTCGTGATCCCCGGGGAGGACCGGCTGACGGGGTTCGACGGCAAGCCGGTGTTGCTGGTCAAGGCAACCACCGACCGGGCGTTGTGGCGGGGCGACCTCGTGATTGACGACTCGATCACGCAGAACACGAAACACGATCTGCGACAAGCAGGGGCGACCGTGTCCACGGTGATCCTGCCGGCAGGGGTGGGGTTCGACCACGGGTTTCCCATCGCCCACCCCGGACTTGTCCTGGGGCTCATCGTGGCGTTCGCCGACGGAGAGCTCACCGCTGCATCGCTGGATGGTCTGCTGGGGCCGGAAGGCTACACGTTGTACCCGCCAGACCACACGGGCTGGGCCCGAGAGGCGTACGGTGGATTCTGAGGCGATGGGAGTGGACCTAGACGTGCCGGAGCGATGGGACGGGCAGGTGGTGATGATCACCGGGGCCAGTTCGGGCATCGGGGCTGCCCTGGCCGAGGTGTGGGCCGACCGCGGGGCACGGGTGGTGCTTGCCGCGCGGCGGGCGGACAGACTGGCCGAGGTGGCCCGGGCGTGCGCCGGCGACCCGATGACGGTCACATGCGATGTGACCGAGGCCCGGGATCGAACGCGCCTTGTGGACGTGACCCTGAGCCGCTACGGACGAATCGATGTGCTGGTCAACAATGCGGGCATCGGGCTCTATGCCCCGTTCGAGCGCACCCAGGAGGTGGACCTGCGCGCAGTGTTCGAGGTGGACTTCTTCGCCGCGTTTCTGCTGTCCCAGGTGGTTGTTCCGACGATGCGTGCTGCCGGGCGCGGTGCGATTGTGAACGTAGCGTCGACGGGCGGGCTCGTCGCACACACTGCCGGGGTCGCCGCCTACCTGGCGGCCAAGCACGCACTGGTCGGGATGAGCAGAGGCCTTTGCCGCGATCTGGACGGGACGAACATCACCGTGCAGGTTGTGTGTCCGCACCTCACCGACACCGATTTCTTCGGGGCGGGCATTGGGGCCGAGGAGATGCGCCCGGTGGCCGAGGCGCTACGGGGCAAGATGGACAGCTCTCGGGATGTCGCACTGGGGACCGTGCGGCAGATCGGCGCCGGGCCGTTCCTGGTGTTCCCGACACCGCGCGCGGAGGCGGCCTTCTCCAGGTTCCGGGAGGCAAGATGAATCCGGCTGTGGGTGCGGTGCCCCCCTACGAGTGCCAACGGGCGCTGGTGATCGGCGCCGGATCTGGCATCGGCCGGGCGGCCGTTGAGGTTCTGGCCCGAGATGGGGTCACGGTTGCCGTCGCCGATGTGGACGGGCGCCGTGCCGGGGAAGTGGCCGCCGCGGTCGGCCGGGGCGGGGGGCAGGCCTGGAGCCATGCGGTGGATGTCACCGACAGCCGGAGCGTCGACGCGTTGTTCTCTGCCTTGCAGGAGATCTGGCCCAGCTTGGACCTTCTGGTGAACACGTTCGGCATTCTCGGGGAGACGGGGTTCACCGAGGAGCTGGGCGACGAGGCGTGGAACCGCGTGGTGGCCGTGAACCTGAGCGGCGTGTTCCGCTGTTGTCGGGCCGCCGTGCGCTGGATGAAGGCTCTCCACTCGGGCCGCATCATCAACCTCAGCTCGGTGGCGGCGCTGATCCCCACTCCGGGCGCCCTTCCGTACAGCGCGAGCAAGGCGGGAGTGATCCAGTTCAGCAAGACGCTGGCCCGCGAGGTGGCCGGACACAACCTCCGTGTCAACGTGATCGCCCCCGGGTACGTGGACACGCCCATGTTGGACGAGCTGGACGCGGGTTTCAAGGCGCAGGTGCTGAAGAGAACCCCGCTGGGGCGTTTCGGGTCTCCGGAGGAGATCGCGGCGCTGGTCCGGTTCCTCGCCAGTCCGGGGGCGGACTTCTTCACGGGGCAGGTCTTCAGTCCCAACGGGGGGCTGGTGATGTGATCGTGGGGCGGGCTCCAGAGGAGGCAGCAGGGCGATGACCAGCACCGCGGGCTTGACGATCCAAGAAGAGCAACAGATTCACTGGGTGACCGTTGACCGCCCGGGAGACCGCAACTCCCTCGACTCACAGACGATCGAGGAGTTGAAGAGCCACCTGGCGCGCGCCGAGTCCTCGGGCGTGCGGGTGATCGTCTACCGCGGGGGCGGCACGACGTACTTCATCGGTGGTGCAGACGGAGTCGAAATGCACGAGCTGAATCCGGACGGCGCGCGCTCGTTCTCGGTGCACATCCAGGACCTGTGCAACCGCATGGAGGCGAGCCCTCTGTTGTTGATCGCTTCAGTTGACGGGCTGTGCTTCGGCGGCGGTCTGGAGTTCGCGCTGGCCTGTGACCTGCGTGCCGTGACGGAGAGATCGCGAATCGGGCTACCGGAGGTCAAGCTGGGGATCATCCCTGGCGGTGGGGGTACGCAACGGCTGCCTCGAGTGGTGGGTTTCGGGCGTGCAGTAGAGATGATCCTCGGTGGGCACTTGCTCACGGCCCGGGAGGCTCTCGGTATGGGGCTGGTCCACGCAGTTGTCCGGGACGCCGACCTCGAGTCCTGGGCGAGGAAGCGGGCCGAGCAAGCCTGCGCTCGGCCGGCGTTCGCACTGGCGGCAGCCAAGCGGGCGGTGTATGCGGCCAGGGACCTCCCGCTTGCCCAAGGGCTGGCACTGGAGGCGGAGGAGTTTGCAGCGTGCTTCTCGGAAGGGTACTTCGCCGACCGGGTGCGCGACCAGCTCGCCGATGGGCGGCTCGTGACGACCCGCACACGGCAGATGGGACAAGAGGCGGCGCCTGATGGCGACCTTTAGGACCCGCGACGGACTGGAGCTGTTCTACGAGGAGCACGGCCACGGAGAGCCGGTTGTGCTGCTTGCGGGCATCATGATGAGCACGGCCAGTTGGGCCCAGCATGTGCCTGTCCTGGCGCGGCATGTCCGGCCGATCCTCCTGGACTTCCGGGATCAGGGTCGGTCCGCGAAGATGAACGTGCCGTACAGGCTGGATGCGCATGTGCCCGACGTCGTGGGGCTGCTGGATCATCTGAAACTGGAGGACGCTCACCTGTTGGGCCTCTCGTACGGCGGGCAGGTGGCCCAGCGCGTGGCGCTCGCCCATCCCGAGCGGGTGCGTAGTTTGATCCTGGCGAACACGAATCACTACATCACCAACCACCTGGCCGAGATCGGAAAGGCGTGGGAGACGGCGGCCGCACTGCATGATGGCGAGCGGTTCTTCCAGCTGGCCGTGCCGTTCATCTACTCGGCTGGTTTCTACAAGGGGCATCTCGACTTTCTGCGCCAACGCCAGGCCATGTTCAGGTCCTTGCTGACGGCGGAGTGGTTCGAGGGGTTCATCCGGCTGTGCCGAAGCACAGAGGGTGCGGCACTGTCAGAGGAGGATCTGGGGAGGATCGCGGTGCCGACCTTGTTGATCGGAGCAGATGAGGACATGGTCACCCCGATGTCGCTGATGGAGGAGATGCATCGGGCCATACCGGGTGCCGAGTTCATCTCCATCCCGGGCGCGGGCCACGGAGCGTTTCTGGAGCGTGCGGGCGAGTTCCTTACATCCGTTCTCGGCTTCCTGCTCAAGCACGCGCCAGGGTCTGTACCATCCGGAAGAACTGAGACCATCGAGGGGGTGATGCGCTGAGACTAGGGTTGGCGGGTACCTGATGTGGGAGTCGTTTCGACACGATCCAAGGAGGGTAGCATGAGTGTGAAGCGTATCGGGTTGTTTGCAGCAATGACGGTAGCCCTAGCGGCGTTCATTGCCGTTGCGGGCGAGGGCCCGATCAGGCTCGGCGCGGTCAACCCGCTCGGCGACATCACCGGGTTTCAGGCCACGCGTGCCATGCAGCTTGCCGTTGAGGAGATCAACGCGGCCGGTGGCGTGCTCGGACGGATGCTTGAGCTGATCGTGATTGATGATGAGATGACGCCCGCCAAGGGCGCAGCCGCCATCGATTTGCTGGCTACGGTACACAACGTGGACGTGTTCATCGGTGGCATGGCCAGCGGTGTACACCTGGCCCAGATCCCGCGGCTCAAGATCTACCGGAGGCCGACAGTCTGGATTGGCGCTGCATGGTCGGGTCTCGAGCCAATGCTCGAAGGCGAGGACTGGTACTTCCATGTCCATCCTTGGGACTACCTCCAGGTGCAGAGCTACGTAGAGGGCTGGGCAGCGATCGCCGAGCGGTTCCCGCAGGTTCGTATCAGGAAGGCCTACTGGGCCTATGAAGCGGGCCCCTTCGGCGCCGGCTCGTTCGCGGGAGTGAACATCGCGTTCCCACATTGGGAGAACATCGGCCGGTCGTTCACCAGCGCCGCTTTTGGCGGAGGCGAATACCGCGCTCTGTTGCGTCATGCCAAGGCAGAGAACCCGGACATCTTCATCTGGATCGGGTACGACGCGGACGCGCTTCCCATCGTGGAGCAGGCGCGGGAGGTCGGGTTCACGCCGCCCTTGTTCGTCGGTTCTCCCCCCGGGTGGCCGGCGGGCTTTGGCAGGTCGCCGCTTGCAGAGGGCGTGATGCTGTACGGCATGTGGGCCCCGTCACTCAAGGATGTCAGCCCGGTGAGCCGGCACTTCTGGGACGCCTACATCGCCAGGTGGAACGAAGAGCCGGCGACCTACTTTGCGCCCCTCGGCTACACAAACGTGTACATCGTGGCACAGGCCATCGCGCGGGCCGGCACGACCGAGCGTGAAGCGCTCATCGCTGCGTTGGCGCAGACTGAGTACGAGTCGCCGATCGGCGAGACGCTGACGTTCACCCCGTCGAACATCATCAGGCACCAGGGGTTCCGGGGCCAGAAGATCCTGCAGTGGCAGAGCGGGCGCCAGGAAGTTATCTGGCCGTTCGAGTTCGCCACGGCGGACATCATATACCCGTTCACTTGGGGTCGCTAGACGTAGAGGATCCGATCGGTAGATGACGCGTCGGGCCGGTCCGGCACGCCCGGGCCGGCCCGATGACGCAGGAATGGGGGGAGATGACGCTGCTTTTACGACTGGGTCAGAGAAGATACGTGGTCGCGCTGCTTGGGCTTGTGTCGGTCGTCCTGCTGGCGTGGCTCAGGCCGTACGCACTCGTTGACGGGCTGCAGCGCGGGGGGTTGTACGCGTTGCTCGTGCTCCCGATGGCGCTGGTCCTTGGCATTCTGGGACTCATCAACCTTGCCCACGGCGAGTTCATGATACTCGGGGGGTACTTCGCCTACTGGCTGTTCGTCTACGCGCGGCTTGACCCGTTGCTGGCGATGGTGCCCGCGCTGGCCGTGTTTGGTCTCATCGGTGCGCTCACGTACACGGGCACGATCGGCCGCGTGCTCAAGGCGCCCAGGATTACCCAACTGTTGCTCACGTTCGGCCTATCGCTGATGATTGCCGAGTCGTCGCGCATGCTGTGGACCTCACGCCCGGTCAAGCCCAGCTTGGGGTACGTCTTCTCGTCGATCCGGGTAGGTTCGCTGACCATCGGCACGTACGGCTTCGTGTACCCGGCGGCCGCGTTCGTCGTGCTGATCGGGCTGATGCTGTTCCTACGGCACACGAGGACGGGGAAGGCGGCTTTGGCGGCCGGGCAGAACCCTCGCGGCGCCCAGCTGGTGGGGATCAACACCAACCGGATCTACCTGGTGGTCTTCAGCCTGGCGGTGGCCCTGACCGGCGCGATCGGTGCGTTGTTCGTCACGCGGCACTCGGTCTTTCCGATGGGCGGGTCCCCCTATACGCTCAAGGGGATTCCCCTGATCGCCCTGGCCGGCATGGGAAACCTGCCGGGCCTGGTTTTCGCCGGCCTCGGTCTAGGGGTGAGCGAGGCCCTTGTGCTGTCGTTCCACGAGGTGTACGGGTGGGCGGACGTGGTCTACCTGGCGGTGCTGATTCTGGTAGTGATGGGCAAGTCCCTCAGGAGGCAGACGTCATGAAGCCGATGAGATACGTCCCTTACCTAGTCGGGGCCGCGGCAGCTGCGCTGTTCCCCCTGCTGGCGGGCGTGTACTTCCAGAAAGTCGCGATTACGATCATGATCTACATGACGCTGGCCATCAGCTGGGACATGCTGTTGCGGTCCGGGCAGCTCAACTTCGGCAACTCGGGGTTCTTCGGCATCGGGAGCTATGCGGCCGTCTTGCTCTTCCTCGACGCGCGGATCTCTGCTCTGCCGAGCATCGTGCTGGGCGGTCTGATCGCCGGCGGCGTCGCCCTTATCCTGGGGCTGGCCATCCTGAGGCTTCGGGGGCTCTACTTTGCAATCATCACCCTGGCCCTGGCCATGCTCGGCCCGGTCATCGCCAGGAATCTCCCCGGGTTGACGGGGGGCGCCGTCGGCAGGGCGGTGCCGGTGGTGTTGTTTCGGGGGGATTCGGCGAGTGTCTACTGGCTCGTGCTGGGGTTCACCCTGTTGGTGATCCTGCTGTCCGAGCTGTTTGAGCGAACGCGCATCCGTTTTGCGCTGACGGCGATGCGCAACGACGAGAAGGTCGCCAAGTCGAGCGGCATCAACGTATTCCTGTACCTGGTGTTCGTGTTCACTCTGACTTCGATTGTCCAGGGCATGGCCGGCGGTCTGTACGCGCACATCTACGGGTTTGTCTCACCGGAGTCCACCTTCAGCCTGACGTTCCTGTTGCTCCCCCTGACGATGGCCTTGTTGGGGGGGATCTACGGGACGTGGGGGTCGGTGGCGGGTGCGCTGATCCTGGGAGTGCTGTCCGAGTACCTCAAGCTGCGGATTCCGCACGGTCATCTGATGGTCTACGGGGCAACGATCGTGGTGGTCACGCTGTTTGCGCCGCGGGGTGTCATCCGCACCCTGAGGGCGCACGCGGCGCGGCTGGTCAGGGCGCCTGGACGAGCGGCATGACCCAACTCGGCTCGGGGAGCACGTGGCATGAACGGAGGTGTGGCCGATGGTCGTCTTGAGGGCAGAAGCCCTGACGAAACGGTTCGGCGGGCTGACGGCGATCAGCGACGTGTCGCTTGAGGTGTCCAAGGGGGAGATCCTTGGCATTATCGGCCCAAACGGTGCCGGGAAGACCACGCTGATCAACGTGATCGCCGGGCTGTACATGCCGGACGAAGGTCGGATCTTCCTCGGGGAGCGTGAGATCACCTATGCCCAACCGCATGTGCGGGCCCGGCTCGGCATCGCCCGTACGTTCCAGCTGATGCAGCCGTTGGTGGACCTCACGGCCCAGGAGAACATCATGGTCGGGGCTCTGTTCGGACGACCCCAGAGCCTGCGCGAGGCACGGCGTACAGCTCACGAGATTGGCGAGACGCTGCGTTTTGAGGCGATGGACCGCGGCATCGCCAACCTCACGGCCCTCGACATCAAGAAGCTGGAGCTGGGCCGTGCGCTGGCCACCCGTCCCACGGTGCTGTTCCTCGACGAGGTGATGGCCGGGCTCAACCAAGACGAGACCAGAGCCATGATCTCCGTGATCCGCGGCATCCAGGAACAGGGCCTGGCCCTGTGCGTGGTGGAGCACGTAATGAGCGTCATCGGCGAGCTGACCGACCGGGTCATCGTGCTCGACACGGGCACGCTGATCGCCCAGGGACCCTACGAGATCGTGGCCGCGGATCCGCAGGTCATCACCGCGTACCTTGGTAAGGAGGAGTGATGCTCAGTGTCTCGGGACTCAACCACTACTTCGCGAAGGCCCACATCCTCCGTGACCTGTCCCTGAGCATCGGCGCGGAGTCGGTCGGGTTGTTCGGACCGAACGGGGCCGGCAAGACCACCCTGGTCAACGTCATCACGGGTTTCGTGCGGCCCCGGAGCGGCGAGGTCACGTTCGAAGGAACCCCGCTGACCCGGCTGCAGCCGCATCAGATCGCCCGGCTGGGCATCGCATCTGTGCCCCAGGGGCGTGAGCTGTTTCCGTTTCTATCGGTGCGAGCCAACCTGGAGACAGGGGCGGCCTACATCCCCGGGGCGCGGCGTCGGATGACCCAGTCTCTGGAGTCCGTGTTCGAGATGTTCCCCATCCTGAAAGCGCGTGCGCGGCAGGCGGCGGGAACGCTGAGCGGCGGCGAGCAGCGGATGCTGGTGATTGGACGGGCGCTCATGTCGTTGCCGAAGCTGATGATCCTCGACGAGCCCACACAGGGGCTGCAGCCCTCGCTGGTCACGGGCCTGTTCCGGACGATTCGGGAGCTTAGGGAGAGGACGGCGATCTTCCTGGCCGAGCAGAACGTGCGTCAGAGCCTGAAGGCGGTCGACAGGGGCTACGTCATCGAGAACGGGCGGATCGCCCTCGAGGGGCCCTCTGAAGAGCTTCTGGGTAACGAGCATGTACAGCGCGCGTACCTGGGGGTCTAGGCGCCCTTGGAAAGAGAGCAGCGTGCCGAGCCGAAAGCGCTAGCCTTGTGTGGCAGTCCTAGACGGCATGGCAATACCGCGATTTACCTGGAGGCAGTGCTTGACGCGCTCAAGGAGCACGGCGTCCAGGCTCAGCTTGTCTCCCTGGCAGACACGCCGATCCTGAACTGCCGCGCGTGCTACGCATGCTGGGAGTCGGACAGCCGTGTGTGCCAGGTGCAGGGCGATGGCTTTCACGAGATCTACGATGAGATGCTGTCTGCGGATGCGCTGTTGGTGGGGTCGCCGGTGCACTACGGATTCGTGCACCCCGCGGTCTGGTCTGTGCTTGTCCGTGCCGGGTTTCCGGGGATGAAGGGGCATCCGGACAGCGCACCGCGGCCGTTCGTCCGGAAGATCGGGGCCCCGATCACGGTGGCCCGACGAGCAGGCCAGAACACCGCCTTCGCTCAGCTCTTGCTTTGGTTCTTCATCAACGAGTTCATCGTCCCGGGATCGATCTACTGGGGCGTGGGGGTAGCGCGAGCGCCGGGCGATGCCCGGACGGACGCGGAAGGAGAGCGGACAGCGCGCCGCATCGGGGAGAACATCGCTTGGCTGCTTCAGAAGGTCAGGACGTGAAGGAGGACGGAGCCGTGAGCAACGATGTGAGAGGACGGGAGAAGCGAAAGGCGGTTGGGCCTCAGGCTGCGGTTTACCCCGGCCCCGAATCGGTCTACAACTTGGGCTGCATCCTCGAGCGAAACGCCTCGCCCTCGGGGTTCCCCGAGCGGACAGCGGTCGTCGATGTGGGCCGCGTCGAGGGCCGACGTGCGGTGTCCTATGAGACGCTCAACAAGCGCGCCAACCGGTTCGCCCATGCGCTAACGTCGCTGGGCTGCAAGAAGGGCGACCGCGTGTTTGTTCTGCTTCCGAACCGCGTGGAGACGCTCGAGGTTCTCTACGGGTGTCTGAAGATCGGGGCTGTGTTCACGCCTGCCAACTTCCGGTTCTCGGCCGAGGAACTCCTGTACCTCGTGGACCACGTGAGTCCCAGGATCTTGGTCTTTGACACGGAGTACGCCGAACGAGCCGCGGCCGTGATCGGAGTCCGCACGGAAGTGGTAGCTGTCGAGATCGGCGGCCACGCGTTGCAGGATGCGCATTCGTATGAGGAACTCCTCGAGAAGAACAGCGATCACGCGCCGATCTGCCCTACTTCTCCGGAGGAGACGGCGATGGTTCTGTTCACCGCCGGGACGACCGGCCATCCCAAAGGCGTGAGGCTTACGCACCGCAGCACGTTCTTCGCATGTCTTGCGAACGGGATCTCCGCATCCATGACGCGCGACGACATCTACCTGGGAGCCCCGCCGATGTTCCACGCTGGCGGGCTAACGTGTTTTCAGCTCTACATGCTGATGATCAACGGGACCCTCATCCTTCAGCCGCGGTGGAACCCCAGAGAGACCCTGGAGCTGATCAGGCAGTACGGTGTGACCTACCACTTCGGTATCGCGACGCAGCTGAAACTGATGATCCAGACCGAGGGCTGGCAGGACTACGCCCGTTCCTTGCGCGCTGTGAACGGAGGCGGCGAACCTCAACCAGCTGAGCTGAAGAGGGCGTTCATCAATCAGGGCATTGCCTACTTCAGCGGCTACGGGTTGACCGAGACAGGGGCGACTGGGCTAAACTGGCCAGCCTCCGGCCCAGACGATCCCATGCTGCGCAAGGCAAGCGAGTGCATGGGCAAGCCGCCCCCGTTTGTCGAGGTGAAGGTCGTTGATGAGGAGGGGCGCGATGTTGCGCCCGAGCAGGTCGGTGAGATCCTCGTGAGGAGGGAGCCGACCGGCGCGGCCGGATATTGGAGCAGCCCGGAAGAGGAGGCCAAGAAGTTCCGCGGAGACTGGATCTACACCGGCGACCTGGGCAAGGTTGACGAGGACGGGTTCTTCTACGTGCTCGGCCGGACCGACGACATGATCATCAGCGGTGGCGAGAACATCTACCCGGCGGAGATCGAGCGGGCGATCTACGGGCACCCCAGGGTGGCGGACGCGGTGGTGGTACGGGGCGTCCATCCTCAGTGGGGGCAGACGCCCAAGGCAGTGGTGCTCCCCAAGAAGGGCCAGACGATCACCGAGGAGGAGATCCTTGACCAGGTCGCTGCGCACCTGGCAGCGTTCAAGAAGCCCCGCAAAGTGGTGATCGTGGACGATCTGCCCCGCTCGGAGACCGGCAAGATCGACCGCAAGGCCGTCAAAGACCTGTACGAGGAACGGCAGGCTCGCCCCGCGGGCTGAAGGAGGACGACGATGGGGATTCCCACGATCCAGGGCATCCGGACCACACGGGCGCGCACGGCGCGCATCGAGACGCGCGTCTTGCTCGCCGGGCCGGACACGGGGGTTCCGGTGCTCTTCGTGCACGGAAACCTCGCCTCAGCCACCTGGTGGGAGGAGACGATGGTCCGGCTGCCCGGGCATTTCCGGGCGATCGCGCCGGACCTGCGGGGCTACGGACAGGCCGACCCCGAGAGGCGGATCGATGCCACCCGCGGGATGGGCGATCTCGCCGACGACGTGGTGGCGCTCCTCGATCATCTCGGGGTCGAGCAGGCCCACGTGGTGGGCAGCTCGCTCGGGGGCTGCGTGGCATGGCACCTGCTGGCCCGCCACTCGGGGCGGTTGCGCACGGCGGTGCTCGTGGCCCCTGGCTCTCCGTACGGGTTCGGGGGCACCAAGGACGCAGCTGGCACCCCGTGTCATCCCGACTTCGCGGGGTCGGGTGCCGGCCTGGTCAGCCCCGAACTCGTGCAGCGTCTGCGCGCGGGGGACCGCACCACCGAGAGCCCCCTCTCGCCGCGCTCGGCGCTGCGTGGCCTTGTCTTCGGGGAGGGGTGCGTCCCGGAGCGAGAGGAGGACTACCTGTCGGCGACGCTGGCGGTGCACCTTGGGGAGTCCGGCTATCCGGGCGACGCCGTGCCCTCGCCCCACTGGCCGTTTGTAGCGCCCGGCAGGTGGGGTCCGAACAACGCGCTCTCACCTAAGTACATGTGCCCTGCGGCCGAGATCGTGGCCGCACAGCCCAAGGTGCCCGTGCTGTGGATCCGCGGCGACGGGGACAAGGTTGTGGCGAACCATGCTGCCTCAGACCCGGGCACCCTGGGGGCGATGGGGTTGATCCCTGGTTGGCCGGGGGCGGACGTCTACCCGCCACAGCCGATGATCGACCAGATACGCACGGTCCTCTGCCGCTACGCCGAAGCAGGCGGCACGTATCAGGAGGCGGTGCTGCCCGGGAGCGGGCACGTGCCGTTCGTGGACGCGCCGGAGAGATTCGACGCGGTCTTTCACGCGCACCTTAAGGGAACTTCCCCCTCTCTTGGTGCGCCAGGAGATCGTTACCGGGCAGGGCGGTTGGTGAAGGGGTGGTTGAGGGAAGACGGCGCCTCC
>CAYSZC010000003.1:0-23647 GCA_964435345.1 uncultured Thermotogaceae bacterium | reverse complement strand
CCGTGGCTCTGTTCTGTAGACGAGACGCCCTGGATGAGCGGCTTATCCTGCCCAACTCAAGGAGGGAACCGTGGCAGACCCCCAGATCCGTGTCGGTGTAGATGTAGGCTGTAAGACCCACCAGGTGGGGATCGCCGGCCCCGACGGGGCGATCCTAGCAAAGGGGGTCAAACCTTCATTCTTAGGGTCGCCACCACTAACGCAAGGCGTTGGGCCCGCGCTGGGCAGGGTTCGCCGCATCGGTGAGGCGATTCCCAAAGAGCAGATCACACCTAGATCTCCCCCCAGTTCCGGCCGGTCTTGACCTCGACCCCGAGGGAGACGCGCAGGTCGCCGACCCCCTCCATGATCTCCTTCACGGTGAGGGCGGCCCGGTCGGCGTCCCGCTCGTCCACCTCGAACACGAGCTCGTCGTGAATCTGGAGGATCATCTCCGCCGGTAGCTCGCCTTCCCGCCACGCCTTGTGAAGCCGGAGCATGGCGAGCTTCATCAGGTCGGCGGCCGAGCCCTGGATCGGGGTGTTGATCGCGTTTCTCTGGCCTGCCCCGTTCTCCCGGCCGCCCGGGGCGGCGAGCCCGGGAAGTGGGCGCCGCCGCCCGAGCAGGGTCCGGGCGTGCCCGGTCCGCCGCGCATCCTCGATGAGCCCGCCCAGGAACGGGCCGACATTGGGGTACGCTCGGAAGAACCGGTCAATGTGGGCCTTCGCCTCGGCCTGGGGGATTCCCAGGTCGCGGGCCAGCCCGTACGGGCTGATCCCGTAGATGATCCCAAAATTCACCCGCTTGGCGATCGTGCGCATCCGACCGTCCACCTGGTCCGGCGAGACGCCGAACAGGGCGGAGGCGGTGCGCCGGTGGAGGTCCTCGCCGCGCTCGAACGCCGCGATCAGCGCCTCGTCGCGTGAGAAATGCGCAAGAATCCGCAGTTCGATCTGAGAATAATCCGCCCCGAGGAGGACCCGCCCCGGCGGGGCCACGAACGCCCGGCGGATGTCCACCCCCACCTCGCGGTGGGCGGGGATGCTCTGCAAGTTGGGGTCAGACGAGGAAAGCCGACCGGTGGCGGCGCCGGTTTGGTTGAACGAGGTGTGGATCCGGCCCGTCTTCGGGTGGACGCAGGCCGGGAGTTTCGCGATGTACGTGTTCCGTAGCTTCTCCAGCTCTCGGTAGGCGGCGAGCCGCCCGGGAAACTCGTGGTGGGCGGAAAGCTCGCGCAGGACAAAGGCATCGGTGGCCGGGCCGGTCTTCCGGCGCCCGAGCACGGGGAGCTTCAGCCGCTCGTAGAGGATCTCCCGCACCTGGGGCGTGGAGTTGGGGTTGAACGGTCCGCCGGCCAGGAAGAACAGCGCGTCGCGCAGATTCGCCAGCAAGACCTCGAGCTCCTTCCCCTGCTCGTGGAGCACGTCCACGTCGAGGAGGACCCCACGGCGCTCCATCGCCCGCAGGACCTCGATCAGCGGGATCTCGACCTCGTCGAATAGCTGCTCGAGCCCGGCCTCGCGGAGCTGGGCGGTCAGGCCGGGCCGGAGGCGACACACCACGGCCGCGTCCTCGCCGGAGTAACGGGCCGCCCGGTCCACCGCGACCTCTTGGATCCCTCCCTCTCCCCCCGCCGCGAGGAGTTCCTTGTACGTTTGGACCTTGACCCCGAGCTCGTCGCGGGCGATCGCATCGAGGCCGTGGACCGGGGTGTCCGGTCGGAGAAGCCAGTGCGCGATCATCGCGTCGAACGCCACGCGAGCCTCGATCCCGTGGGAAGCGAGCACGTGGAGGTCGTACTTCAGGTTCTGGCCGATCAGCCGAGGGACCTCACCCTCCAGAAGGGGTCGCAGCCCAGCGAGGACCCGGGACAGGGGAAGCTGGGCCGGGGCGCCCGGGTAGTCGTGCCCCACCGGGATGTACCAGGCGCGGATAACCGGTTCACCGGTTAACCGGTTCGCCGGTTCACCGGTTAACTGGCTAACCGGCAACCGGTCCTCCACCGCCACGGCGATGCCCACGATCTCCGCGGTGAGGGGATCGGTGCTCGTCGTCTCCAGGTCGAGGGCGAACTCCTCGCCCTTGCTCAGGCGCTGCAGGACCGCGGCGAACGCGGCCTCGGTGAGGACGACCTCGTACGTGCCATCCGGGATCGCCGGGCGGTCGAGCGCGAACTCGGCGAGGATCGAGCGGAACTCGAGCCCTTCGAGGACCGACCGCAGGCGTTCGGGGTCAAGTGGTTTGGGCGCGCAGTCGGCGATCTTCACCGACAGAGGCGCCTCGCGGAGGGTGACCAGTTCCCGCGACAGGAGCGCGTCATCCCGGTGCGCGGCGAGGGCTTGGGCGACCTTGCGGTTGCGCACGCGATCGACCGCGGCGAGCACGCCGTCGAGCGACCCGTGCTCGCGCAGAAGCTCCCGCGCCGTCTTCTCGCCGATCCCCTTGACCCCGGGCACGTTGTCGGTCGAATCTCCCTCCAGGGAGAGGAGATCCACGATCTTCTCCGGCGGGACCCCGAACCGATCCTCGACCCCCTCACGGTCGAGGACCGCTAGCCGGTCGGCGGGGCCACGGCCGGGGCGAAGGAGCCTCACCCGATCCGTCACGAGCTGGGCCATGTCTTTGTCCCCGGTGAGGTGCAGGGCGGGAATCCCCTCCCGCTCCGCGGCCCAGGACAGGGTCGCCATCACGTCGTCGGCCTCGTACCCGGGGACCGCAAGGCAGGGTATCCCCAACGCCTCCAGGATTTCCGCCACCCGCGGGATCTGCCGGGCGAGCGGATCGGGCATCGGCTTCCGCGTGGCCTTGTACGCCGGGTACGCCTCATGGCGTACCGTCGGCCCCTCCACGTCAAGCGCCACTGCCACGTAGCGAGCTGGGTGGTCCCGCAGGACCTTGAGCAGGGTCCGCACGAACCCGTAGAGAGCGTTCACCGGCTCGCCCTGCGCGGTGGTGAGGTCGGGGATCGCGTAGAACGAGCGGTACAGGGCGGAATGGCCGTCCACCACGAGGATGCGCTCCGGCACCTCCGCGATCCCCAGCGCCCCGTAGATGTTCATCGTCCGCCTCGAATGCCACCAACTCTGCTTCGGTCGCTACCACAAAGGGCACCAAGGACACCAAGACGCAGGGAGATGCTTGCCACCCATCGCCGCGCCGTCCGGATGCTGAGAACCGCTGAACCGGACGTTCCTTGGCTCGTCTGGTCTCCTCGTGTACTTCGTGTCCTTTGTGGTCCAGCTCTTGATTCTCCCGGCCAGAACACGTCCCCCAGAGAGGGGTACACCCCCGATGGTAACGGTCTCTTCGGTGAGACGCTCGGTTTCATCGGTCACCATCGAAGAACGCGCAGAGGGCGATCGCCACCGCGTCGCCGGCGTGGTCGGACCACTTCGCCATCTCCGGCCCATCGCCGGACACGAGGGCCTTCACCATCGCCAACATCTGCTCTTTGGGAGCGGTGCCGTTCCCGCAAATCCACTTCTTCACTTGCCGCGGGGGGAACGAACGGATCTCACGCCCCCGGGCGAGGAGCTTGACAATCCCGATGACCTCGGCGGTGGCCATCGCCGACGGGGCGTTGCGGGCGAGGAACACCTCCTCCACCGCCACCGCCCGCGGATCGAATGCGACGATCGCCTGGGCCAGAGCGTCGTGGATCAGTCCGAGTCGCTCCGGGAGCGGGATCCCCGGCCGGGTGCGGATCGTCCCCGCATCGAGCACAACAAATCGCCGGCCGCGGCCTTCGACCACTGCATACCCGGTCGAGGAGAGACCGGGATCCACCCCCAGGATCCGCGCTCCCGCGGGCGTGGCGGGGGCTCGCCGCTCGTTCCGGGTATCGGTCATCGTTCGGACGGCGGTTCGTCGAGGAGCTGGCGCAGCACCGCGAATCGTGGGTCGAGCCGCTTCGTCTGTCCGTGGCAGCCTTCGCGGTGTCGCTCGCGGTTGAGATCGGCCCCGCACTCCGGGCAGATCCCCAGGCAGTCCGGCGTGCAGAGGGGTTTCGGCGAAAGGCCGAGGCGCAGCCCGGCCTCGATGAACGGGCGCAGCTCGAGGGACACACCTTCGACCTCCGCGGGATGGACCTCCGGCGTCCCGTCCTCCGCCACATCCTCCGCGATCTCCACGAGGCAGCGGGAGCACGTGCGCCGCACCCGGCCCCGCACGGACACCCGGAGGATAACCTCCCCCTCCTGGTAGACCGCGGTCGCCGCGACCTGCACCGGCCCCAACACGCGCAAGGTCTCCCCCTGCCACTCCAAGTCAGGGAGATCCACGTCCCGGCTGAGCTTGAACGGGCGGCCGGGCGCCGCCCTCATCGCGTCAAGGTCGAACCTCATCGTCTCCTCGCTCCGCTTCTCGGTGCGAAGAAGTATAGCGCCGTTTGAACTGGAGGCAGCGTGCCCCTACCATTGCCCCGTCAAGGAGGGATATCGGTGAAAGTTCTGTTGACCCGTGAGATAGCGGGGTTGGGGATCCCCGGGGACGTGGTGGAGGTCAAGGATGGCTACGCGCGAAACTACATCCTGCCCCGGAAACTCGGCGTGCTCCCCACGCCGCGCGAACTGGCGCGTTTCGGGGAGCTACGCTCCCGCTACGCAGACGAGCTTGCCGACCGCCGCACCCAAGCTTTGGCCCTGGCCGAGAAGCTCGCTGGCGTGGAGTTCCTCTTCACGCGCCGCGTTCACGATGCGGACAAGCTGTACGCCGCCGTGCGGCCCCAGGACGTGGCCAAGGAGATCGCGGACCGATTCGGGACGCGGATTGACCCCGACCGAGTCCGCATGGCGCCCGTGGAGAAGCTCGGGGAGCACCAAGCGGAGGTCGTCCTGTACGAGGAGATCACCGCCACGGTCAAGTTGATGGTGAGCGCGGCCGCCTGAGCACCCCGCCGGGAGACACAACGGATTCGCAACGCTCGCCCGCTCCAGGGGACTCGAAGCATCCGCCCAGCCCCGGAAAGGTTGGCGGAGGGTCGTTCCTGGGGGACGTGTTCCGGGGGGCGGGGGGGACGGTTGTTTCCCGGGTCTTCGGGCTCGCCCGCGATGCCGCGATCGCCTACGCATTCGGGGCGTCGGCGGGCTACGACGCCTTCCTGGTAGCCCTGTACATCCCCCAGGCGTTGCGCCAGGTCCTCGGCGAAGGGGGCCTCGCCGCGGCGTTCCTCCCCGTCTACGCCCGGGCGAAGGAGCGCGGCGAAGCGGATGCGCTGGCGAAGTCGGCGTTCGTCCTGATGCTGGTGGCCCTCCCCCCCCTGTGCGCTCTGGGCGCCCTGTTCGCCCGGTGGTACGTGCCCGTCCTCGCCGCGGGGTTCCCCCCGGACACGATGGCGCAGAGCGTGGCCCTGGCCACGTGGCTGTTTCCCCTGATCGGGTTCGTGTCCATCGCCGCTCTGGCCGGGGGAATCCTCAACGCCCACGGGCGGTTCTTCTGGCCCGCGGTCGCGCCGGCCGTCCTCAACCTGGGGATGGTCGTCGGGGCGGTGGTTCTGGCACGGACACTCGAACCGCCGATTTTCGGGCTCGCCGTGGGCGCGCTCCTCGGCGGGGCAGGGATGGCGATCATGCTCGTCCCGGCCCTCTCCCCCGCGCTGCGTGGCCGGTGGCGGTTGTGGCCCCTCCACCCCGCCCTGAAGGAGGTGGGGTGGCGGCTGCTGCCCACCCTCGGCGGGCTCATGGTGGCGGAGCTGAACATACTCGTGGATAACCGGCTCGCTTCCTACCTTGCCCCCGGCTCGATCGCCACCCTGCAGTACGGGATGAGACTGTTCCAGCTACCCTTGGGGATCCTCGCCGTGTCCGTGACCGCGGCGGCGCTGCCGCGCCTGTCCCGGCTCGCGGCCCGCAAGGACCAAGACGGATTCCGGCGCGCCCTCGACCAGGGGTTCCTCATGACCGCGGCCCTCGTCCTCCCGGCCTTGGCCGGCCTCCTCATCCTCGGAGCGCCGATCCTCACGGTTTTGTTCCAACGCGGGGCGTTCACCGCAGCCGACACCGCCCGCACCTACGCCGTGCTCGCTGGATATCTGAGCGGGCTGTGGGCCTACGCCCTGGTGTACCTCTTCTCGCGGGCCTGGTTCGCCTTGGGCCGGCCCGTGCTCCCCGTCCTGGCCGGGGCGGCCGCCCTCGCCGTGAACATCGGACTCAATCTATGGTGGGTCCAGATCTGGGGCACGTTCGGGCTGGCGTTGGCCACGGGCGTGGCGGGATGGGTGAACGCCCTCCTCCTCGGGGCGCTCCTGTGGCGACGCTGTCCAGGATGGATCCCACTCAAGACGACCTTGAGGCTGGCCCTCGCGGTCGGGGGGATGGCCGGCGGGCTCCTCCTCGTCCGCCCCTTGCTCTCCGCACACGGGCCGTGGGTCGAGGTCGGCGTCGGGGTGCCGCTCGGGATCGCTCTGTACGCAGGTCTAGCCTGGCTTGTCGGGGTTACGCGGGCCCTCGCGGGCGAACGATGAGCCCCTGCGGCGCCTCGGCCTCGGAAGGCGGGAACAGGCCGAGAAGGCCCCGCACGAGCTTGAGCGGGTCTGCGGGGGAACGGTAGGCCGAAAGCCAAGACGCGAACGCCTGGGCCGCCTTCCTCAGCCGGTCCCGATCCACCTTCCCCTTGCGGACAAAGTGGACGAACCCCTCCTCGGCCAGCATCCGCCCCAGCGGCGGCGGGGTCGTGGACACGAGAACCACCGGAGACAGGGACTGGTCGAGGTGGCGCAGCGCGGCCTCGACCTCGGCGTCGGCCGCCGCTCCGCCATGAAGGAGGCCCGCCAGGGCCTTGGCGAGGATCTCCACGTACGGCCAGGTCCCCTCGTCCCCGGCGCCGGCGAGCTCGCGGTACCACAGGGCCCATGCTCGCTCCAGTTCGCGGGCCCGCCTCTCCCGGAGCCTCTCCTCGGCGGCGCGGTAGTACGCGCAGTGAGAAGGGCATCGGACGAACCGGCCACGGTGGGACCCGCAGCAGCGGCTGCACAGGCTTCGATCGAGGCTCGGGCAGCGGCGATCGCCGCTTTTGCCGCAGACGGCGCAGGGGTCGCGGGTCACTGAGCGCCGAGCTGGCGTCGCACGTCTTCCGACATCATCTCCGGCGTCCAGTGGGGCTCCCAGACGAGGGTCACGTCCACCTCGTGGTCCGCGAACGCCTCGCGGAGCGCCTGTTCCACCTGCGCGGGGAGCGCGGCCACGAGCGGGCAGGCCGCAGTGGTGAGGGTCATCTCCACGCGGATCCGGTCTCCCTCCACCCGAACCCCGTAGATGAGCCCCAGGTCCACGACGTTGGTCCCGAGCTCGGGATCCATCACGCCGCGGAGGACGGCCCGCACCTGCCCCGCCGTGGGCACGGCTACCTGGACTTCTTCCGGCCCCGTGTCTTGGCGCCCTTGGCCGCAGATGCCCGTTTCTTCACGGGGGCGCGCGACAGGGTCACCACATCGGCGAGCGTGCTGTGGGTAAGGGCCTGGGTGAACGTGGTCTCGACGCCCATCCAAAACGGGCCCACCGGACAGTCCTCGCCCGGGACGTAGCCGCCGCCGCGCTGCCGGCCGTACATCAGGCTCGGGGTCTCGGGCTCGACGGCCTCGATCAACTGGCCGAGCTTGATCTCCTCCGGCGCGTGGGCAAGCCGGTATCCGCCGGTTCGTCCCTTCTGAGCGGTGACCAAGCCGGCCCGCCGCAGATCGAGGAGTATTTTGCGCACGAATGCCTCGGGAACACGATACCCGTCAGCGAGGTCGCGCGCCGAGTGGTAGCCATCCTCGCGGGTCGCAAGCTCGTACAAAACGCACACCCCGTACCCTAAACGCTTGCTGGTAATCATAGCAGTGCATTTTATCCGCTGCGGGCTCGCCGCGCCACAACCGCCCGGGCCATCTCCCGCGCCCAGTTGTCGGCGAAATGGATGGATTCCACGTTCTGCACAGGGGTAGATTTGTGTTCGGCGAGCACCTCCGCGATTCCGTCCGCGATCGTGGGATACGGGATCCCCCCCCGCAGGAACGCCTCGACCAACACCTCGTCGGCGGCGTTGGCCACGGCCGGGGCCGTTCCCCCTCGTTTCCCGGCCTCGAGAATGGACCCGAACGCGGGGTATTGACTCGGACGCAACTCCTGGAACGACAGCGATAGGCCGGGGAGAGAGAGCCGCACCGGAGGGGGTGGGTAGCGCTTGGGGTGCGTGAGGGCCGCGCGGATGGGGATCCGCATGTCCGGCGGGCCCAACTGGCCGAGGATCGTCCCGTCCACGAGCTCGACCAACGCATGAACCCGCGCCTCGGGGTGGACGAGGACGCCGATTTTTTCCCAGGGCAGGGAGAACAGGTGACGGGCCTCGATCACCTCGAACGCCTTGTTGGCGAGGGTCGCTGAGTCCACGCTGATCCGCGGTCCCATCGGCCACACCGGGTGGGCGAGGGCCTCCCGGGGGGTCACGCCGGCGAGGCCGGCGGGGTCGCGGCCGCGGAACGGGCCCCCGGAGGCGGTGATCCACACCCGTTCTATTTCACACGGCGGAACGGCTGCCAGGAGTTGAAACAGCGCGGCGTGCTCGGAGTCCACCGGGACGATCTGATCCGGCCGCTGCCGCGCGCGCAAGACGAGATCCCCGCCGATCACCAGGGACTCCTTATTGGCGAGGGCAAGCTGCTTGCCCGACTCCAGGGCGGCCAACGTCGGCCCCAGGCCCGCTGCCCCCACCACCGCGTTCAGGACAAGGTCCACGTCGGCGAGCGAGGCGAGGGCGATCAATCCCTGTTGCCCGTGCGCGATCTCCGTCCCCGGCGGAAGAAGCCGCCGCGCCCGGTCCGCTTCGGCCAGTCCAGCGACCGCGACCCGGCGCACTCCGAACTCCCGGGCCGCCGACGCCAGCGCCTCCACGTTCCGTCCGGCGGCGAGGGCCACGACCGAGATTGACGATCCTTGGGCGCGCAGATCCCGAATCACCTGCAATGCCTGCGTCCCGATGGAGCCCGTGGCGCCAAGGACGGCAACCCGGGTAGGGGATAGAAGCTGTTTCACAACCCCAGCACTACCCGATGCTTCACCACGAGGACAGTCGCAAGTCACCAGTCAAAAGGCAGGGAGTCAACAACCTGCGACTTGCGACTTTTGACTTTAGACTCTCCTGATGCCCAGACCGCCAAGATCCTTGGTCCTCGAGGCGCCGAAGGCATTGTCGCAGCCCCCCATGACCTTGGGGGCCACGAAAAGCGGGCGGACCTTGGAGTTGAAAACCCCAACCCGTTCGTACCTTCGTGCCCTTGGTGTCCTTGGTGGTAGAGAAGGCCTCTGCCGGTAGGACCTTGCTCCACGTCGTTGCGCCAAGGCCTGCCTGCCCTGTCTGTCGGCAGGCAGGCGACAGGGAGGCGCCGGGATCGGGCGTGCCTCTCACTGGTGTTGAAACTGGTTCTAAGGTCATCCCACCGGTTCGAGCACGAGGTCGGACAGGAGGACGTCAATCTCCGCGCCGTCGAGGGATTCGCGCCGGAGGAGCTCCTGCGCCACCCGATCCAGGGCGGTGCGGTTGCGGGTAAGAATGTCCTTGGCCTTCTCGTAGGCGTGCGTCAGGAACTTGCGGATCTCCCGATCCACGGACGCCGACAGCTCTTCCGAGTGTACGTCGCTCCTCACGATCTCCTCGCCGAGGAAGACGTTCGTACGCTCCTTGCCAAGGTTGATCGGCCCCAGCCCCTCGGACATGCCGTATTCGACGACCATCTTCGTCGCAAGCTCGGTCGCCTCCCGGAGGTCGTTGGCCGCGCCGGTGCTCTGCTCCTCGAACACGATCTCTTCCGCCGCTCGGCCGCCGAAGGTCCAGGTCAGCAGATCCATCAGATCGTCCTTGGACGTCCAGTACTTGTCTTCGAGCAGACGCTGGGAGAAACCGAGGACCCCTGTTCCCCGAGGGATGATCGTCACCTTGTGCACGGGTCCTAGCCGCGGGAGCAGCTTGTTCAGGAGGGCATGCCCGGTCTCGTGGTAGGCGATGCGGAGGCGTTCCTCTTCCTTGATGTACATCCCCTTGCGGGCCAGTCCGGTGAGCACGCGGTCCAGGGCCTCCTCGAAGTCGGCGAGCTCCACGCGGTCCTTGTTCGACCGGGCGGCCAACAGCGCGGCCTCGTTGCACAGGTTCTCGAGGTCCGCCCCCGCGAACCCTGGGGTCCGACGGGCCAGCAACGCTAGATCTACGTCCGTGGCGAGCTTCTTCTCGCGAATGTGGATCTTGAGGATCGCCTCTCGCCCATGGAGGTCCGGAGAGGGGACGGCGATCTTGCGGTCAAACCGCCCCGCCCGGAGGAGGGCGAGGTCGAGCACGTCGGGGCGGTTCGTGGCGGCGAGCACGATCACGCCTGCGTTCCTCTCGAACCCGTCCATCTCGGACAGGAGTTGGTTCAGCGTCTGTTCCCGCTCGTCGTGGCCGCCCCCCAACCCCGCGCCCCGTTTCCGGCCGACCGCGTCAATCTCGTCAATGAACACGATGCACGGGGCGCTCGCCTTGGCGTTCTTAAACATGTCCCGCACCCGGGACGCCCCCACCCCGACGAACATCTCCACGAAGTCGGACCCGGAGATGGAGAAGAACGGTACCCCGGCCTCGCCGGCGATCGCCCGGGCGAGGAGCGTCTTCCCCGTGCCGGGCGGCCCCACGAGGAGGATCCCCTTGGGGATCTTCGCTCCCAAGCGCACGAACCTCCCCGGGTTCTTGAGGTAGTCCACGATCTCTCGGACCTCGTCCAGGACCTCCTCGATCCCGGCGACGTCCTTGAACGAGACCTGGGTGAACTCCTTGGCCACGAGGAGCTTGGCTCGGGACTGGCCAAACGTGAACGCGCTCCCCCCCTGCATCCGGCGCGCCATGTACATCCACAGAGCGGCCAAGAGGATCAGCATGAGTAAGAAGGGGAACAGTGACATCAGGAACTGCGTCACGCCGCTGGGGGACTGGAACTCGTAGCTCACCCCGTGCTCGTCCATCGTCCGGGCGAGCTCGGCGTAGAGGGGCGATCCCTCGGGCGGGCCCTGGGCCACGAACCGCTCCCCGGTCTTGAGCAGGCCCTCGATCTGGACGCCCTGGATCGTGACCCTCTCCACCTGCCCAGCTTGGATCTTGCCGAGCAGTTCGGAGTACATGAGCGGGCTCGCCCCGCGCGGGGGCGTCCAGAACGCGTTAGCGATCAAGAGTCCAATCAGCACGAGTATCACGAGGAACGTGATGCTGCGCATGGCGCGGGGCGGCTGAATCGAACGACGGTCCATACGAATGGCATTTTAGCCCACATCCCTCCGGGATCAACGGTCCTGGCCCGGTCGGGACCCTGGGGTTACAATTGCGAGACTGTGGCCGGTTTCTTGCGCATACTCCTCGTTCTGGGCGTAGTCTCCTTCGCCGCCCTGGGCGGTCCGGCGAACCTCGATCCCCTCCTGCGGGCCCTTGTCCAGGCCCAGGGCGAAGACGGACCCGCGGCTCTCCTCGCGCCCGAGGTGCTTCCCAGGCTCGTCGCGCTGGGGAAGGATCCGCCACCTCCGCACGAGGCGGCCCAAGCGCGCGCACGGATCCGCGTGTTCGTCCTGACGAAGGATCCCCAGGCGGCCCGGACGATCCCGACGTTTCGCCCCCACCAGGTGGTGGGGACGCTCGCCACGGGCGAGGTGTACTTGGAGGACCTGGTCGCCCTTGCCGCGCATCCCCAGGTCGTCTACGTCCAGGCGAGCCGGCCCGTGTACCCGTCTCTGGACCGGTCGGTACCCGAGACCGGGGCGCCGGCCCTGTGGCACACGCCCCCCGGCACGACGGGCCAGGGGACGATCGTGGGGGTCGTGGACACGGGGATTGACATCCTCCACCGCGACTTCCGCGTGGACCGGGACGGCAACGGGACCGAGGAAGGAAGCCGGATCCTGTACCTGTGGGATCAAGAGGGAGTCGGGGCGAGAGGGTTCCCGCCCTGGTGGGGCGATGTCCTGAACGAGACCTACTACGGCCGGGCGTTCTCCCGCGCGGAATTGGAGAGCGCGATCGCCAGTGGGTTCCCCCCGACCCGAGACACCCACGGCCACGGAACCCACGTCGCCGGGATCGTCGCCGGAGACGGTTCCGCCTCCGCCGCCAACCTGCGCGGCGTGGCCCCGGGGGCGGACCTCGTGATCGTCAAGACCACGTTCTACGAGGACACGGTGGTGGACGGGGTGCGGTTCGTGTTCGAGGCGGCGCGGGCGTTGGGCAAACCAGCGGTGGTCAATCTGTCCCTCGGCGGGCATGGCGGGCCCCACGACGGGAGTTCCCTGTTCGAGCGGATGATTGACGCGCTGGTGGACCGCCCGGGACGGGCCGTGGTGGTCGCGGCCGGGAACGAGGGAGACCGCAAGATCCACGTCGGGGGCGACGTTCGGGCCCGCACCACCTGGCACCTCGTGGCCGAGAAACGCACGGTCGTGGTCCAACTGTGGCACACGGGCACGTCGAGCTTCTCGGCCGAGGTGCGCGCCCCCACCGGAGAAACGGTGACCGTTCTCCCCGGCAGCCAACGGTGGTCCTCCACCGCATCGGGCGGGGTATGGCTCGACAACACCTCGCTCCCCGATCCCAGGAACCTCGTCCGGCACATCTACATCGCCCTCGCGGATGTCAGCCCGGGCACGACCTGGGCCATTACCCTCACCCCGGTCATCGGCGGCGGCCGCGTGGACGGGTGGGTGGCGGACCCTTCCGCCGGTCAGTTCCTGGAAGGGGACACGAGCTACACGATCGCCGAGCCGGGGAACGCGCACCGGGTGATCACCGTCGGGGCCTACACCGTGAAGACGCGGTGGACCTCGGTGGCCGGGGAGCAGACGGGCGAGGGGGAGCTGGGCGCTCTGGCCGCGTTCTCGTCGCGGGGGCCGACCCGGGATGGACGGCTGAAGCCCGACCTCGCCGCCCCGGGGGCGTGGATCGCCTCGGCCCGGTCGAGTCAGGCTTCGACCGCGCCGTGGCTGACCCTGCCCGATAACGCATACACGATCCTCCTCGGGACGAGCATGGCCGCGCCCCACGTGGCCGGGGCGGTGGCCCTCCTCTTCTCCCGGTGGCCGAACCTCACCTGGTCGGAGGTCAAGGACGCACTGACCTCCGGGGCGCGGGTGGACGGCCAGGTCGGGGCAGCGCCCAACTACGCGTGGGGAGCGGGCAAACTGGACATCCCCCGGGCGGCAGAGATCGCCGCGGGCGCCCCCCCGGGGGAGGCACCGACCCTGTTTGTCCTGGCCAACCCCGTGTCGCGAGAGGCCGTGTTCCGCTACCTCTGTCCCGACGGAACACGATGGGCCTCGCTCCACGTGTACGACCTGGCCGGACGGCTCCTCTACACCCAGCTCCTGGCACTTCCATCCGGGGAGGCGCGGTGGCCGTTGCGTACGACCGACGGCCGGCCGGTGGCGAGCGGCCTGTACCTCGTCGTCCTGGTGACGGACCGCGCCCGCTCGGAGGTCCTGCGGGTGGTGGTGCAGCGATGAGGGCCCTCGCGTTCGCACTCCTCGTCGCCGTGGGGATGGGTGGGTTCGGCCTCGGTCAGGGGTTCGTGGGAGGGGACATCCTGTTCGAGCTGGCAGGGCACCCCCGCAGCGTGGGGATGGGCGGGGCCGGCCTCGCCCTGCCCGGCGAAGAGGCCCTGTTCCTGAATCCAGCCGGGCTCGCCTGGGGCGAGGGGTTCCAGCTTCTCTCCGCGTATGCGAGCCAGTTCGGGGCCGCCGACCTCGGGCTTCTGTCCGTGGCCGTCCCCGGCCTTGCCGCCGCCGGGATCGTCCTCGACGCGGGGGTTATCGGCCCCGACCTGGCGTTCCGGACCGAGGGCGCCGTCCTCGGCGCGGGGCTGCGGCTCGGACCGGTGGCGGGCGGGGTGCGCGGGCGGATTCTCCGCCCGGTGGCCCCGACGCAGGGTCTGGGCGGAGCGTTGGATTTCGGCCTCCTGTGGCGGGGACCGATCCACGTGGGGGCCGTGCTGAACGGAGTCCTCTCCCGGTCCCCGTTCGCAGGCGAGACGTGGCCCCTCGAACTAGGGATCGGCCTCGCCGTCCCACTGGACCTCGGGGCCCTGACCGCCACGCTCGCGTTCGACATGGTGGGCATCGGCCAGGCGCCGACGTTCGCCGTGGGGGGAGAGATCGGCACGGACTGGCTCCTCGTCCGGGCCGGGTACGGCCCGGGGGGACTGGCGTTCGGCGGGGCGGTCCGCTGGGCCCTGTTCGGACTGGATTGGGCGATCGTCGTTCACCCCGTGCTTCCGCCCGCGTTTCGCGTATCCTTGACCGTGAGACTCTGATGAAAAAACTCCTCATCTGCATCCTGTGCGCAGGTCTTGCCGGCGTTGCCCAGCAGACCCCGAGCTTCAACCTGACCGTGAGCGGAGAGAAGACGTGGACGATCCGGCTCGGGCTGGGATCTCCCGACCTCCTCACCCGGGAAAAACTCTCGCCGGGGCAGCCTGCCCTGACCCAAACCCTCCGCGCCGAGATCGAGGGGAAGGCCCTCGGGTTCCTCACCCTCCAGGCGAGCTTCAACGACCAGCTCGGAGCGGGGTTCCAGGACTTCCTCCTCACGGTGGACCGGGCCCCGTGGACAGGGGAGCTGGGGCGGTTCGTGGTGGGGGCCGAAGGCGAGGGCCTGGGGGTGTACAACAAGCGCGTCCTGGGGGCGCGGGCCGGGGTTCAGGGAGAAGGGGTCAGCCTAAGCGCGGTCGTGACCCGACTGGAGGGGATCTCGGAATCGCGCACGTTCCGCGGGGAACGGGGCGTCGGAGAGGACCTCTACACCGTGGAGGACCCTGAGCAGCCATGGCGGTCCGCCCCGTACCTCCGGTCGGTGGAGGGTCTGGCGTTCTGGGCCCTGCGAATCCCGTTCGTGGAGGGCCTGTCCCGAGCGAAGCTGCGCGTGGACGGCGCCCAGGCCCTGTGGGGGTTCCTCGCCGATTGGGGCCTGGCCTACCTCCGCGAGGACCTGGCCGCGGAGCTCGAAACCCCACTGACAGGGGGGGAGTTCCTCATCCTCCGCAACGACGGGGATGTCCTCGCCCTCCGGGTTGCGCCGACGGCCCTTGCCCGAAGGCGCATCCAGGATGCGATTGACGACCACAACGCCCGTCTCAGGCTCACCGGCAGGGACCGCAAGACCTACCCGTTCGTCGAGGGGAGCGAGCTCGAGACCCGGTTCCTGGCGGACCTGTCGCGATTCGTGGCCGTGCTCGTGGGCGACGAGATCTACCCGTTCCCGGAGGCGCAGCGCCGACGCTACCTCGCCCTCGGGGAGCGGGACGTGATCGAGGACACAGTGGAGGTCTGGATCCGTCTCCCCGGGGAGACCGAGTTCCGGCCGTCCACCGACCCCGACCTCGCCGCCTTCGAGTGGCGCCTGATCCCGGCCGACGGAGTCCTGCTGATCACCTTCCCCGACGAGTTCTTCGCGGGCGGGGCCGTGCGCGTCGCGTACTCCTACCGCCGCGAGGGCGCCACGTTCATGCTCGGGCTGTCCATCGTCCCCGGCTCGGAGCGGGTGTACCTCAATGCGAGGGTTCTCACGCGCGGCACGGACTACACGATAGACTACGAGGTGGGGATGCTCCTCCTATTTGCCCCCCTCGGGCCGGAGGACGAGCTCAAGGTGAACTTCGAGCGGCAGAGGGGGGGCCTGGGCGTGGTCGCCGACTACGAACGGAACCTGTTCGGGCTCGTCGTCTCCGTGCCCGGCCGGGACGGCCTGCGCTTTGCCCTGTACCGGGCGATGGACTTCGGCGTGCCCGGGCCGACCACCCACACCATGCCCAACGTCCACTCCGTGGCCGCGCTGTCCCTGGCGGGGAAGGTCGCAGGGTGGACCTACCGCCTGAACCTGGGAGGCTCGGAGAACGTGTTCCCGGCGGACGACAACGCCCGCGTCCCCGCGCCCAACCGGATCAACGCCATTGCCAGCGCCCACGCCCCGGACGGGGAGTACGTCATCTTCGCGCACCAGAACGGGCTCACCGTGTACAAGGACGGGGCGTTCACCGGCTACGGAGCGGCCCACGGGATGTCGGGGCGGGCCGTTTACTCCCTCCTCCCTCTCCCGGGTCAGCTCCTCGTGGGCACGGACGGCGGGCTGACCGTGGTCCGCCTGGTCGAGGCGGCCCCGTTCGACCGGGTGCGGAGCTGGGTCCGCCTCTCGCAACGGGACGAGCTGCCCGGGACCGAGGTCCTCGCCCTGGCCCGCGGCGCGGGGCGGGTCTACCTCGCGACCGAGAGGAACGTGGCCGCGTTCAGCCCCGCCGATGCCGAGGATCCCAAGCGGTGGCAGAAGCTCTCTCTCCCCGCCGGCGAGCCCCGGCCGACGGCCCTCCTCTGGGCCGACGGCCGGCTGTACCTCGGCACGTCGGACGGGCTGTTCGTGCGCACAGAAGGAGATTGGACTCGTGTGGATGAGGCCGCGGGCGCCGTCCACGCCTTGGCAGCCCGAGGGGGCGATGTGTACGCCGCGTCCGACGAGGGCGTCCGCATCCTGCGCGGCAACGTGGGAGCGGGGTGGATTGTCCTCGGGACGCCCGTGTACGCGATGACGCTCAAGGACGGCGTCCTGTGGTACGCCGCCGCGGATGGCCTGTGGCGAGAGGGGGCGCCAGCCCCGGCGGTCGCCGGGCGGATGACCGCGGTCGGCGCGGGTGCCAGCGCCGTGTGGGCCGGGGGAGAGGCCGACGAGCAGTTCCGGCTCGACCTGTGGCGGGTGGCCGAGCGAGCGGAACAGTTCGCTCAGCGCAGAACCAAGCTCGACGGTCGCGACCTCGCACGGTTCCAGGACATCCCGGCAGCAGACCACACCCGGTACGGGCTCACCGGGAACATCACCCTGGACCAGCGCTTTGGGGACTGGCAGTGGGAGATCCGGCTGGCGAGCCGGTTCCCCGGGTACGAAGAAGTCGGGCGATTGGGCCGCTCCGACAGCCACGGGCTCGGGTTCACGGCCCGCTACGGGGGCGAGGGCCCGACGAGTCTGGAGCTCCGTGGACGGTGGGACGTGGTGGAACTCGCGACCCGCCCCCGCGGGCGGCTCACAGGCGGCTTGGACTGGCGCTGGACAGGCGGGCCCACGGCCCACCTCTCCCTGACCCCCACCGTGACCGGAGACGGGCTCGTCTCGTTCGGTCGGTTGGAGATGGGCTGGCGGGCCAGCGTCTCCAACCAGACCCAGGCGTTCTCTTGGGGGCTCACCACGGGCGGCACGCTGCGCCACCCCGAGTTCTCCGCTGCGGGGCAACTAGGAGCTAACCTGACCGTCCAACCCGCGGCGGGTTGGACGCTCGACGGGAGTTGGGCACGGCCGTTCCGTACCCACGGGGACTCGGGGGAAGAATCGTTCCTCCTCACCGCAACATGGACCGCGGGCACGGAAACCGTATCTTGGACCGCAACCTGGCGAGAAGCGCTGCGCCACCACCTCGCGGCCAACGCCTGGCGCGACGAGCGCACGATCCAGGGCGACGTCCGCTGGTCCCCGTGGCGCGTCGGGGCCAGCGAGTTCACCCCCCGACTCTCCGGGAGCTGGAAGGCCACGCCAGCCGACTGGCGCTGGGAAGCCCGATTCAGCTCAGACGTCCGACAGCCCGCGATCTCCCTACGGTTCGGGCTCACAGCAGGCCAAGGTTTCCGCCCGGGCACAGAGCGCTCCGATCGCACCCTCGCCCTGTCCTTCTCGTGGGAGCACCACGGTTGGGACGGTATTCGACCGTCCCTGCGCTGGGAGCGATCGTGGACCGTTCTCTCCCACCCCCGCTACGCCGACCATGTGACCGAGAGGGAGGAGGCATCGCTGCGGGTGGTTTGGGCGCCAACGGGAGTTCGCTGGCGGGACACCTTCAGCCTGACCTGGAACCCCCAAGAAAGGTCGCTCGCCGTGACGAACCGCCTCACCTGGCCGTTCGAAGCGGGTTCGCTTGCCGCAGATACGAGTGTCACCCTGAAACGCGATGCGTTGGAAGTGAAGACGACCGCTCAACTGGGGGTCCCGCTCGACGCCATCTTGAGAGCGGTCGGCGCCAAACCCGCAGGGGATGCGTGGGGACTGAGCGCCGAGGCAGGCCACACCCTGGGAGTGAAGGCCGGGGCCGATCCCCGCCACGCCCTGGTCCTTGGCGTGACCCTGGCCGTCAGGTTCTAGAAAATCTCCCCCACGAAGCTGCGTGAGGATAGCCCGTACTTCATGCCCGACGGCAGTTTCGTGGCGTAGCGTCGGGGCTTGTCCCCGACGGCAATACGGTCAGGAAGAAGCCGCGTCGGCGGGTTCCCCCTGCGCGGCTCGCCGCCCTCGGCGGTGAACCGGCCGTCCGGCGTCGCACCCGGGTTGCGACGCTACGAACGTCGGACATTCCCGAATGGTTCTAGAACCGGGCCCCGAACCCGAACCGGTGGGCGGCCGAGAGCACAGGGTGCGTGAGCAAGGCGTAGTCGAGGACGAACATCCCCCACCGCACGCCTAGTCCCAACGCCCACTGTAGCCCCGCCTGGATGCGCAGGCCGGTGCGAATCTCGAACGCCCCGAACGCCGACCAACCCACGCCGAACGCCGTGTACTCCGCCGTCAGGTCGGCCACGAGCAGGAACCCCAGCGGGTTCACGAGCGCCACCCCCGCCGCGAGGTCGGTGGACCATCCTTCGGCCGTCTCCCCGACCCTGGGACCGAACCCGAGCTCCCGCAAGGCGAGGCCGAACTGGAGGCTGCCGAGGGGTGTGCCCATCCGACCGAGAATCCCAGCATCTAAGGCAAACCCGCCGCCAGACTGGTCGGCGATTTGGACCCGGTCGTACTTGATGGCAACTCCCCCCGCCGCCGGGAACGGGAACGCCCGGAGGAACGTCAAGTCAAGCCCTGCCCCCACCACTGCTGCGAAGCGGGAGAAGGCAAGCGGGTCCCCTTCCGGGTCGGTGATTCCTCCAACCCCCAGGTAGCCGATGCCCGCGCCGAAGTTCGGGGCGGCGGCGGCGAGCCAGGTCACCGAGTACAACCCGAGCACGCTCGACAGGCTCGAGTCGGCGCGGATCCCTGCCGACCAACCAAGCCCCGCCGGATTCGCGAGGAGGGCTTCCGTTCCTTCGGCAATGGCGATGTGCGCCCCGCCGAACCCCATCGCCCGCACCCCCAGTCCCACATCGAATGGGTTCGGCAACGCCTGCCCCATGGCGAACGTCCCTACGAGAGCCACAGTTAGAACAACCAGCGCTTGGCGCATCTTTCCCTCCTAGCGCAAGACCAGGATCCGGCCAACGGCGGACCGTTCGGTCCTACCGCCGATGGTGGCCGTGATCAGGTAGAAGTACAGTCCATCGGCGATCGCGCGGCCCGCCCCGTCCTTGAGGTCCCAGGTGAACTGCGTGCCTGTCACGGGACTCCGCCGCACCTCCCGGCCCAGCATGTCGAAGATCTGGATCTGCGCATCGGTCGCCCCTATGGGGAAAACCATCTGGATCCGACACTGTGTTCGAGCCGGGTTGTCCAACAGCCGCGTGCCGATCCCTCCACCCGTGGGAAGTACCGTGACATCGCGCGCAAACCACTCTCCGAACCCACCCGCATCGCGAGCCCGTACCTGGACCCGGAACACGCCGCTCGTCGCGAAGGTGCGGGTCCCTATGTTCGTCGTGGTCGCCGCAACGGGGCTTCCATCGCCGAAGTTCCACTCGTAGCCAGTGATCGGGTTCCCATCGGGATCGGTGGCAGTAGCCGTGAACGTAGCCGCCTGACCCACCTCGGGAGCAGGCGGCGCCACCACGACGCCCGTCACCACCGGCCGTCGGTCCACCGGCGTCGCAGCGACCGTGACCGACTTCTCCCTCGTGCCAGTCTCCCCGCGTCTGTTCGTCACAGAGAGGACCACCGTGTACGTGCCCGCTGCGGCGTAGGTGTGCCTCGGGTTGGCCTCCGCCGAGGTCCCACCGTCACCGAACGTCCAGCGATACGTGTACGGAGTGAGCGGAGGAGTTGCCGGGTCCGTCACCTGCGAGGTGAAGGCGACTTCCTGCCCCACGGCCGGTTCCGTGGGGGCGAAGCTGAAGTCCACTACGGGCTGTTTGCCGATCACCACCACCGGGCTCGTCTTCGAGCTCGACAGCCCGCCCTCTCCGGTCACGGTGAGGATGACCGGGAACGTCCCACCGATCGCGTACGTGTGCCTGACGGCGGCCGAGCCCGTGGTCCGGGCGGTCTTCCCGTCGCCGAACGCCCAATGGAACGTCGCGTTGGCGATCGCGCCGGACGGATCAGCAATACCTGCTACCGGTGTGAACGTGACCTCCACCCCTGCCTCGGGGGCGGTTGGCGCCCAGGTGAAGTCCACACCTGTTGGACGCCGACCGATGGCCGTGGTAAAGATGGCTGGCCCGGCGATCTCCGGCGTCTGGTGGGTGGCTGCACCCTCCGTGTGCCACACTACCGACCTCAGCCGTAGCTTCCGCCCTGCCGGAGCCGTGTCCTCCAGGGTGATCCAGATCTCAAGCTCCACGCTCGTATCGTCCGGCACGAGGTTGTTCGCGGTTGCCGTCACACGAACGCCGGCCAGGCGCAGCCCCACGGGGTCCGTGACCTCGCCCAGGAGCGCCCCATCGGACTTCCGCCGCACCTCCACCTTGGCCACGTGCTGGTCGGCAAGCGGGTTGTCCGGGGGATCACTGCGGATCATGAGCGACGCGATCGTCACGTCGTACGGGTCAGGATCGTTGTCCCGAAGGTCCAACTGCTGGGCGAGGAACCGTACTCCCTGGAACACCGTCCGATTGGACATCGTCACCGGACTCGCTGTCTCAAACCCCTCTCCGGCATCCGGGCCCGTGATAAAGGTGGCGTTCCCGGCGACAAGGGGACCGAACGACCGGCCACCCTCGGTGTGCCACACCGTCGTTCTTAGCTGGAGGGTGCGGCCGTGGGGGATGCCGGTCCTGAGCGTGACCCAGATCTCGAGGGTTTCGGACGTATCGTCCGCCACGATGTTGTTCCCGATGGCGGTCCCGGCAGGCGGGATACGGACCCCGCCGGCATTCAGGCCCGCGGCGTCCGTGACCGCGCCGAGGAGCGCGCCGTCGCGGGCCCGACGGACCTCGATCCTGGCGACCTGGGTCTCCGCGAGACGGACCCCGGCGCCCGCCATGTTCTGGACTACAAACGATTCGATCGTGACGTTGTACGGGTCGAGATCGTTATCCCTGACCTCGATCCTCTGGGCAAGGAACCGTTGGCCGGAGAAGATGTGGCCCTCACCAAGGGGATCGTTCTTCACATCCTCGAACCCGCCGGGGACCCCAACCACAAACCGCGATGCCGTTCCAGACACGGGGGTCTCTGGCGTGACACCCGCGAACAGTACGCGCGCACCCAGCTGGAGGTGATGCCCGGTTGGGGCATCGTTTCTGAGCGTGATCCAGATCTCGTAGACCTCGAGCCCGTGCGCATCCACCGTGTTGTGCGAGCCCGTGGTGATTCCGACCCACAGTGTGGGCGAGGTGAGATTATCGAAACCGCTCGTCCTCTCCCCAAGACGATTCCCGTCGCGGGCGCGGATGACCTCGATCTTTGCCACGTGCGTTCCGGAAAGGGCGACGGCAGCGCCGATGTTCCTCACGTCCACCCGGCTCACCGTGCGTCGCGCAGCCACGTGGAGGTTGTTGACCTCGAACCGGGCGGCGAGAAACTTTTGCTCCCGGTACACCGGCGTCTCCTCGGCAGGTCTGTCGACGAAGTAAACGGGGAGCCCCACTGCTGTAGTGAACGTCGCGGCTGCGACGGGGTAACTAACAGTGCGGTCCGGCAGGTTGGTTGTGATGATGGTTGGGGTAGTGGCCGTTCCGAGCTGAAATCTCCGGGCCAGGGGCGCGCTCGCTTTCAGTTTCACCCAGATCTCGAGTTCGAACGGAGCGGTGAACACGTTGTTGGCTGTGGTGGCGATCTCCACCCCAGCTGTGTGAAAGTTGGCGAGTCCCGTGCTCAATGCACCGAGCACCTTCCCGTCGCTGGTCCGGCGAACCAGAATCTCCTCTACGTCCGCCCCGGTCACGGGGGCCGCCGCCGTGTTTCTAACACGGACCCTGGTCACGGTCAGTGTAACCGAGACTGTCTGGCTGATCTCCTGCGCCAATATCCAGGACCCCGGCGCAACGTTTGCATCAGCCAATGCAACGTTCGTGAACGTCTGCGCCACCGCCGCCGGTGCCGCGAGGGCAACCGCCACCGCAAGCAACATCACCCGTCTCATCGCACGACCTCCTCACCCCACTTGGGCCGGCCGGCGCCCATCCCTCCACCGACCAAAGGCATATCTTCCCCAGCGCGGGCCTTGCCAGCGCTGCTGCGCCAGGCCCGCCCTTTCGCAGGCGTTCTCAATCGGATCGTCTCCTCATCGCGAGGCTTCTCGACACGGTGCCCAGTTTAGGTGACGGCCATCACTCCGTGCAGGATCGCGGTTACTCTCACCCCAGGCGTTTGTCCGCTGCCCGCCGTACCCCTGTCCGGCACCGCCAGTATAGCGCCATGGAACGGGTCGTGTCGGTAATCGAAACAGCACCCCTAGTGCGCTCGGAAAAGGGAAGATCATATCGGGGAAGCCAAACTCGCCCGGCGTTGCCCACACGGCGCGACGCTCCGCAATCCACGACTCCGGTGTCGCGTCGGGGCTTGCCCCCGACGACAGTGTGGATGAGCGGTTCGACGGTTGGCGGTGCGCCGGTTCAAACAGGCCCGGCTGTCGTCGCAGACAAGCTGCGCCGCTACGAGACCCTTCCTGAGGAACGCACACACCGCCCGAGCCAAGGCGCCCGTGTACCTTGGTGGACACCCAGAATGAAGATGTGACCCCGCAACTGCTCTCAACCTCCGCGTGCCTTGACACCAACAGAGCCTCCTCCTACGATGCGCTCACGATGCGCCCGGAGATCACGCACTGGTGGGAGCAAGCCGAGGAGGACCTCGACACGGCGCGGTACAACGCCGCGGGCGGGAAGCTCTATGCGGCGGCGTTCTTCTGCCACCAGGCCGTGGAGAAGGCGCTCAAGGCGCTCCTCATGCTCCGGATGCGCGCATCCCCCCCGAGGACCCATTCGCTCTTCGTCCTCGCCCGCCAGGCCGGTGCTCCGAAGGAGTTCTACCGCTTCCTCAAGGAGCTGACCGCGGAGTACATCGTGTCCCGCTACCCGAACGCCACAGACGAAGTCCCGGCGAAGCTCTACGACCTCGAGACTGTCCACGACTACATCGCCCGCTCGACGGAGGTCCTCCAGTGGATCGAACGGCAGATGAAAGCGACCTAGGGATCGAGAGGGATCTCCGCCGCTTCCGCGAGGCGCTGGCCCAGAAGTTTCGCATTTCCCGAATGCTCCTGTTTGGGTCCCGGGCCCGGGGGGAGCATCTCCGCACAAGCGACGTGGACCTGATCGTGGTGTCGCCGGACTTCGAGGGGGTACCGTTTCTCAGGAGGATCCGGGAGGTTGTGGCGTTGTGGGAGTCGGACCTCGACCTTGAGGTGCTTCCCTACACGCCGGAGGAGTTCGAGCGGAAGAAAGAGGAGATCGGGATCGTCGCTGTCGCAGCACGCGAGGGCGTGGAGATCGAACCGTAGGAGCGGGCTTCGCACCCACCGGATACCGACCCTCGCCCCCTCACCCCGACCCTCTCCCGCCCGGGGGAGAGGGAGCGACAG
>CAYSZC010000002.1:0-24429 GCA_964435345.1 uncultured Thermotogaceae bacterium | reverse complement strand
GGGGTAAGGTGAACACGCAGAACGGGAGGGACGGTCCGGCGTTCAAGTTCGAGGTGATCTTGGATGCCCTGCGGGCCGAAGGGCGTAGAGTGGAGGCGAGGGGATCCACCCGAGGGTCTTAGTCGAAACCGGCCCTCCACGTGGTTCCGTTTCAGGGGCGCAGGTCTCTCCGCTCTCGATCATGCGCTGTACCCGTACGTCCGCAGGGTCTTCTCGACCCAGGCGTAGGTGTCCTGCCGCGTCTCGCCCCGGAAGCTCAACGTCCCGCTGGAATCGAGAAACGCAGCCAGTCCCTCCATCGTCATCACACGCGAGTCGGTCATCATGACGGTCATCGCCTCCTAGACTGCGCCTCACGCGCGCCTGGGCCCCACGCCTGTGCTCACCTCGCGTGAGAACCTGGGGCACCCTCCGTGCTCATCTCGCGTGAGACAAGTCTCGGCCTTGAGGGCCCGAGACGGCACGGGTAGAGTTGCGCTCGATTGCAGTTCCACTGCAAATACCAAAGGAGGCTGGAGCTATGGGTTGGATGCTGGGAGCCGCAGCCCTCGTGTCTCTTGCCGCGCTTGGCTGGTCTGCGTACGGCACCTACTTCGTGTGGCGTCGCTCGGCGGGCAGCGACCGGATGCGGGAGATCCAGGGCTACATCCGGGAAGGGGCGTGGGCATTCATGGTCGCTGAGGCGAAGGTGACGCTCATCACCACCGTCGTGGCCGCCGCCGTCTTGTGGACCGTGTTCTACTGGGAAGTGGGGTTGGCGTTCGTGATCGGGTCGGCTGTCGCCACAGCCGCCGGGTTCATCGGGATGAACGCCGCCACGCTCTCCAATGCGCGCACCACGAACGCCGCTCAGCGGTCGCTCCGCGATGCATTGACGGTTGCGTTCTCCGGAGGGTCGGTGATGGGGATGGCCGTCGCCGGTCTCGCCGTGGGCGGGCTGGCGTTCGTGATTGTGGCCTTCCGTCGCGAGTTCGATCCAGCAATCTTCCACATCGAGACGAAGCTGCTGTTTGGGATCCCCGGCGCGGAGCTGACCTTCATCAAGGGGGCCCTGATCGTGTCTGCATACTCCGCCGGGGCATCGCTCGTCGCTCTGTTCAACCGTGTGGGTGGCGGGATTTACACCAAGGCCGCGGACATGGCGGCCGACCTCGTGGGCAAGGTCGAACTGAAGATCCCCGAGGACGATCCGCGCAACCCAGCTGCGATCGCCGACAACGTAGGGGACAACGTGGGAGACGTGGGCGGCCTCGGCGCCGACCTCCTCGAGTCGTTCATCGGCGCGGTCATCTCCGTCATCGTGATCACCCTCTACGTCTACGTGGGGCGGTTTAACGCCGACATTCAAGGCCTGATAGCGAGCTTCGGCTTGGGCGACAACATCACCCAGGACTTCGGGTGGCTCCTGCTCCTCCCGATCCTGTTCGTGATCGGCGGCATCGTGGCCTGCCTTGCAGCCGTGGCCTACATCCGCTTCTCCCGTCGGGAGAAGGACATGCAGGGGATCCTCATGAACGGGATCCGGCTCGGGGCCCTTCTCACCGCCGGGTTCGCCGCCTTCACCACCTGGCTCTCCCCGTTTAATTTCGTCCCGTTCTACGCCGCGCTCCTCGGGATCGCCAGCGGAATCGCGCTTGGGTTCGTATCCGAGTACTTCACTTCCAGCCGGTTTAAGCCGACCCGTGAGCTTGCTCGAGCGTTCCAGTCTGGCCCAGCAATCGGCGTGACCGAGGGGATGGCGGTGGGAATGCTTTCCTCCCTCTGGCCATGCCTGATCATCGCCGTGTCCACCGTACTCGCCAACCAGATGGGCGGGTTGCTGGCGGTGGCCTACGCCGCGCTGGGGATGCTCTCGTTTGTGGGGATGACCGTATCGGTGGATTCCTACGGGCCGATCGCCGACAACGCGTCAGGGATCGCCACGATGGCCAAGCTTGACCCCTCGGTGCGCGAGAAGACCGACCATCTCGATGCGATCGGCAATACGACCGCCGCGATCGGCAAGGGGTTCGCCATCGGCTCGGCGGCGTTCGCCACCCTCGGTCTGATCGCTGCCTACCTGTGGTCCGCGGCGAGCCGGCCCGAGGAGGTCCGCGTGCCGGACATCCCGATCATCAGCCCCGAAGTAGGTGGCCTGGTGATAGCGGGGATGATCGTCGGGGCAATGGTCACGTACGTGTTCTCCGCGCTTCTCATCCGGTCGGTGTCCCGGACCGCCGACGTCATGGTGCAGGAGATCCGTCGCCAGTTCCGGGAGAACCCGCAAATCATGACCGGCGAGGCGACGCCCGATTACCGAAGGTGCATCACGATAACTGCCCACGGGGGGGTGCAGCGGATGGTGCTCCCGTCCCTTCTTGCCGTGGGGATGCCGTTGTTCGTCGGGCTCGTGTTCGGGCGATATACGTTGGCCGGATTTCTGATCGGGGCGCTCCTGTCGGCGATCACGCTCGCCGTCTACTGCGGCAACGCCGGCGGGGCGATGGACAACGCGAAGAAGTACGTGGAGGAAGGACACTTCGGCGGCAAAGGTTCCGAGGCCCACGCTGCCGGCGTGGTCGCGGACACGGTGGGGGACCCGCTCAAGGATACGGTGGGCCCGAGCTTGGACATCTTGGTGAAGCTGATGAGCGTGATCGCGCTTCTGTTCGCGTCCCTATTCCCCGTAATTCCGTTCTTCATGCGGTAGGGACGATGGAGGAACTGCGAGGAACGCGGGTGGTCCTTCGCCCCATCTCGGCGGGGGACCGCCCGCACCTTCGTCGGTGGCTCGGAGATCGGGAGCTGCGCAGGTTCGCCGGGCCTCGTCTTCCCAGGGGTCTCGGCGCCAGATGGACAGCCGATCCTCACGATGCCCAGTTCCTCATCGTCCTTCGGGAGGGTCAACGTTCCATCGGCGTCTGCGGTCTGTTCGGGATCTGCCAGGCCGAGCGGACGGCGGAGGTGGGGATCCTCCTCGGCGAGAAGGACACGTGGGGCCGTGGCTACGGCCCGGAGGCGCTGGCGCTCCTCCTCGACCACGCCTACGGTGAGCTGGGGCTTCGCCAGGTCTCGCTCTGCGTCCACGCCGCGAACGCCCGCGCGATCCGCGCCTACGAGAAGGTAGGATTCGTGGTCGAGCGACGCCTGACGGTAGGGCGGTGGCTGTTCGGCCGGGGGGTCGAGATCCTCATCATGGCGTCGCCTGCACCCGTCATCGAGGGCGTAGCAGCGAAGAGGAGATGCTTATGATCCACACCGAAGAGTTGACGCGATCGTTCGGAGAGCGCACGGCTGTCGACGGCCTGAGCCTCGACGTGCGGGAGGGGGAGATCCTCGGTCTCCTCGGGCCCAACGGGGCCGGGAAGACGACCACCGTGCGCATGCTGGCCTGTCTCCTCACACCGACGGCGGGCCGAGCCTGGGTGGCAGGGAACGACATCCGCCAGTCAGCCCAGAGGGTACGCGGCTCGGTGGGCATCCTTACCGAGTCCCCAGGCTTCTACAAACGTCTCTCGCTGGAGCGGAACCTGAGGTATTTCGCCGAGCTGTACGGGGCCGCCTCCCCACGAGCTGCCGTTCAGAACTACCTGGAGCGGCTGGGGCTGTGGGAGCGCCGCAGCGACGCGGTCGCCACGCTCTCCAAGGGCCTTCGCCAGCGACTGGCCCTGGCCCGGGCCCTCGTCCACGAGCCGAAGGTCCTGTTCCTCGACGAGCCGACCTCGGGCCTCGACCCGGAGAGCGCCCGCGACGTGCGCCAGTTCATCGGGGAGCTCGCGAGCGAGCGGCGCACAGTGCTCCTGTGCACGCACAACCTCCCCGAGGCGGAGGAGCTGTGCGGCCGGATCGCCGTCCTCCGCACCCGCCTCATCGCTCTGGACCGTCCCGAGGCGCTGAAGCAACGTATGTCGGGATCGAGGGTGGTGGTGGAGTTGGCGAACCCACGGCCGGAGTTCGCAGCGGATCTTGGGTTGCCCTGCATCCGCGGGATCACGCTGGCTGGGTCCACCCTCTCCGTCGAAGTGGCGGATCCGGAGCGGGATGTCCCGGCCCTCGTACGCCGACTGGTGGAACTGGGGGCGGAGATCCGTTCCGTGACCCGCGATGAGAGGACCCTGGAGGACGTGTACCTAGAGCTCGTAGGAGGAAACGATGGGGCGGCTTAGGGTGCTCATGGTGAAGGAGTGGGAGGAGCTGTTCAAGATCAAGATGGTCCTCTACGGCGCCCTGTTCCTACCGCTCCTGATGGGGGGGTTGGCGGGGTTCATGGTCTGGCAGGGGCAGGGCCTGCCCGCCGAAGCTCAAGCTGCTCTGTTCAATACGGCGCTCATGTACTTTCTCATCCTCCCGGTGATGATCCCGGTCACGCTCGCCGTGTACTCCATCGTGGGGGAGAAGGAGCAGGGGACCCTCGAACCCCTCCTCGCCACGCCCCTCACCGACTGGGAGATCTTCGTGGGCAAGGCGCTCGTAGCCGTGCTGCCTTCGGTCGGGTTGACGTGGGGGGTGTTCCTCCTCTTCCTCGTGGCGGGCCACATCATGCTCGGCGGGATCCCGGCGGGCGTGCTCACCGCGCCGTGGCTCCTCTCCATCTCCGTTTTGTCTCCGCTCCTCGCTGTGTTTGGGGTCCTCGTGTCCATGCTCGTCTCGTCGCGCACGAGCGATCCCCGGGCCGCGTACCAGTTTTCCGGACTGGCGGTTGTCCCCACCCTCATCCCGCTGATCGTGTACTCCGTCCAGCTGACCGCGGTGAATTTCCTCCTCGTGATCCTGCAAGGGGGGATCCTCGTCGTTCTCAACGCTGTCTTTCTGTACCTCGCGGTGCGGCTCTTCCGCCGCGAGGAGATCCTCACCCGGTGGAAGTGATGCCCAAACTAAGCCCACCGGCATGGGTCCGGGACGCGGTGTTCTACCAGATCTTCCCGGACCGGTTCCGGAATGGCGACCCACAGAACGACCCGCCCGGAACCCGAGCGTGGGGCGAGCCGCCGACCCACCGCACGTTCTTCGGGGGAGATATTCCGGGGATCCTGGACCGGCTGGACTACCTCGTGGACCTCGGGGTGACCGCCCTCTACCTGACCCCGGTATTCGCAGCCTCGACGAACCATCGCTACGACACGGAGGACTACTTCCACGTTGACCCGGGGTTGGGAGGGAACGACGCCCTGCGGAGACTCGCCTCCGCCCTTCACGAGCGGAAGATGCGGCTCGTCCTCGACGGCGTGTTCAACCACTGCGGGACAGGGCACCCGTTCTTCCGGGACGTGGCAGAGCGAGGCCGAGGGTCGCCGTACTGGGACTGGTTCATGATCCAAGGAGATCGGCCACGGGCCAATCCGGAGCCGAACTACGCGTGCTGGGCGGGTTGCGTGAACCTTCCCGAGTGGAATCACGACAACCCCCAGGTGCGGGACTACCTGCTTTCCGTGGTTCGCCACTGGCTGGCGGACTACGGGATCGACGGGTGGCGGCTCGATACGGTGGAGTACCTCCCGCCCGACTTCGTGCGCGAGGTCTACCAGATCACCAAGGCGGTCAACCCTGAGGCATACGTGCTCGGGGAGGTGATGGGCCTCGCCACGTCGTGGTTCCGCCATCGCGCCCTCGACGGGGTGATGCACTACAAGCTAGGGGAAGGCCTCGTCCGCTTTCTGGCCGACGGGTCGTGGGACGCGCCGCGGTTCGCCGGATACGTCCGTAGCCTCTGGGCAAGCTACCCCCAGGAAGCGAACTTCGCCTGCTACACCCTCCTCGGAAGCCACGACAAATCCCGCTTCCTCACGCTGTGTCGGGGCGATCGGCGACGACTGATCCTGGCGGCGGCGTTCCTGTTCGCGTTCCCCGGGGCCCCGGCTGTCTACTACGGGGACGAGATCGGGATGGAGGGAGGAGAGGATCCGGACTGTAGGCGGACCTTTCCCTGGGACACAGCGAGTTGGGACCTCTCCCTCCGCGAGACGTTCCGGGCACTCATCCAAATCCGCAAGGCCGAGCCGGCGCTCCGGCAAGGCGACGTGCGCTGGATCTCTGCCCATGGGCAAGGGCTCATCCTGTCCCGTCGTCTCGCCGATGCGGAGGTCTGCGTTGCCCTGAACGCCGGGGAGACGGATGAACGGATGCCCTTGCCCTCATCCGGGGTGTGGACGGACCCCCTCACCGGCGATCGAGCGCACGGCAGCCTCGTAGTCCCGCCCATGGGATTCCAGTACCTCAGGCGTGGAACCAACGCCGGCTGATCGGGGTTATCCCTTAACTGCTCCACGCGTAAGGCCGGAGACGATGAAGTCTTGCAGCAAGAGGAAGAGAACAACGATCGGCACTGCCCCCAGGAGCGCGGCCGCAGCGAATATCCCCCACCGGTGCTCAAATTCCCCCACGATGAACAGGCGCAACCCTACGGCGAATGTGTACTGTTCCGTCCCTGTCAGCAGGATGGTCGGCAGGAGGAAGTCGCCGTAGGTCGCGATGAAGACGAGGATCGCGATCACCGCCAGTATCGGACGCACAAGGGGAACGATGATCCACAGGAAAGCCTGAAAATGCGTCGCCCCGTCGATCAGTGCCGATTCCTCGAGCGACCTGGGGAGCGTATCAAAGTAGCCCTTCATCAGCCACGTGTTGAAGCCCATCGCCCCGCCGAGGTAGACCATGATCAACCCCCAGTGCGAGTTCAGCCCAAGCCATGGCACCTGCCTGCCGATCGCGAGCAGGAACAGGTAGATCGCCACCATCGCCATGATCGCCGGGAACATCTGCACCAGCAGCATGGCGAAGAGGCCCAGCCGTCGCCCGCGGAAGCGAAAGCGGGAGAAGGCGTACGCCCCGAGCGCGGCCATGACGACCGTCAACACCGCGGTTATACCTGAGATTTTTATGCTGTTCAGCAGCCACAGTCCGAACGGATGGCGCGGGTTAGTGAACAGGCTTACGTAGTGCCGCCAGGTGGCGTTTGGCGGAATCAGCTGCTGACCGATTAGCGTGTTGGCCGGGTTGAGGGAAGCGGAGAAGATCCAGACCACGGGGAAGAGGACCGTCGCGATGAACGCCCAGATGATCAGATGTTGCATGATCCGACGCAACCTGCTTGCACGTCTAGACATCCATCCTCACCTCCTCGAACGTCCCGGCGAGCCTGAAGTTGATCAGGCTGATCGCGCCGATGATGAGCGCGATGACGATAGAGACGGCGGCGGCAAAGCCGTATTGGATCCCGCGGCCGCCCCCGAAGGCGAGCTTGTAGGTGTAGGAGATCAAGATGTCGGTTGCCCCGGCTACGCCGACCTCACCGGGAACAGACGGGCCCCCGCCGGTCAGCAAGAATATCAGCGTGAAATTATTGAAGTTAAATGCAAATGAGCCAACAAGGAGCGGGGCCAGCGACACCATCAACAGCGGAAGGGTTATGCGGCGGAACCGCTGCCAGCGGGTCGCTCCATCCACGATCGCCGCCTCGTAGAGCTCGCTCGGTATTGACTGCAGCGCTCCGAGGGAGATCGTCATCATGTACGGGAAACCGAGCCACAGGTTGACGAGGACAAGCGCCGCCATCGCCCAGAACGGCTCCTGGAACCAGGGGATCCGCCCGATCTCAAGCGAGATCAGCAACCGGTTGATGATCCCCACCTCGGTGTTGAACATCCCGGCCCAGATCAGGATGGAAATGAACGCGGGGATCGCCCAGGGGATGATCAACATGGAGCGGTAGGTCTTCTTCAGCCGCAACGTGGGATCGTTCATCACGAGCGCGAGGAAGAGGCCCAGGGCAAAGGTGGTGGCGACGCTCAGGCCGGCGAAGAGGAACGTCCACCGAAACACGCGGAAAAAGGGGTGGGTGACGAGGGGATCGCGGATCAGATCGGAGAAATGCCGCCAGCCGACATCGGCCTTGAACCCCGGGGCGAGCCGCTCGCCTGCCTCGGAGGTGAAGGCGCCATCCTGGGGCCGGTAAACGGTTCCGGTCATCAGATCGAGGAGCACCCCCGCCTTCCGGTCGTACTGGTACCGCCGCCTGTGGCGCCAGAACTCGCTCAAGGAGGCGAGTTTGATCACGTAGTCGCCCTCGATGAACCGCATCTGCTCCAGCTGCGGCAAGCTGCGGGCGACCTCGCGCCGCGTCAGCCGGCGGTAGCCGTCGAAGCGGTCAATCTGCCCGTCGCCGTCCTCGTCTACGAACATGGGTGCGCTGAGCTCGACCTCCTGTAGCCGATCGCCGACGGCGAGGAAGGCGGCGCCGTCCGCCGTGGTCAGGATGAGCCTCATCTCCCCAGCCTCGTTCCGGTACGCCCCAAACGGGTAGCGTGCGTGATCGGGGGGCAGGTAGTCACGCTCCTCGAGGGCCGCGATCACCTGCGCCTTGGTGAGGAGGTGCCCGGTCCCGTAGTTGGTGAAGGCGATCCGCACCGTGTAGGCAAACGGGTACACGGTCATCGCGATGAAGAAGATCAGGCTAGGAAGGATGTAACGCAGGGGATAGGCCCCCCGGCTGAGGAAGATCAGGTTGATGAACAACACCCCGATGAACAGCAAACCGGTGAGCCAATACTGAGCGGCACCGAAGAGGATGATGCCCCCCCAAATGGTCAGGGCATCCAGCCCTCCCAGGAAGAGGACCTTTAGGAGCAGCGGCGCTAGTCCATCTTTGCTCATGTGCAGAAGATGGGGGGCCGGCCCCGCTCGGGGCCGGCCCCCATCTATGTTTACCTGCGGATGGCCGCCCTGATCTCGGCCACGGCCGCTGCCAGCGCCTCAGCCGGGGAGAGCTTCTGGGCGATGATGTGACTGAGCGCCGGTCCCATCGAGGCCCACACTGCCCCCATCTCCGGGATGTTCGGCATCGGGATCCCGTCGGCAGCGCTCAGGCCAATCGCCACCACGTCCGGGTTGGCCGCCACCTCCGGGTCTTCGAACGCCGGGATGAAGGTGGGAATCCGCGGGTCAGCCCGCCAGATCGCAAGCTGAACCTCCTTGGTGAACACGAAGCTCTTCAGAAACTCGTTGGCGATGACCAGGTTCTTGCTCAGGCTGTTGACCATGAACCCGTGCACGCCGACGAACGGCCGCGGCGTGTGCCCGGCGATCGTCGGGATCTTGGCGATGCCGTAGTTGATCCCAGCGCCGCGCACGTCGCCGATGAACCACGGACCGTTGATCACCATGGCGCAATCGCCAGCGGTGAACAAGCCCGCCTTCGTCCCGTAGTCCACCCCCGGGAAAATGATCCCTTCCGTGACCAAACGGAGCAGAAGCTCGCCACCGGCGATCGCTCCTGGGTTGGCCAGGCCGATGTCGGCCGGATCCAGCGCCCCGTCCTTCATCGCAAAGACATACCCTCCCTGCGCACTGAGCAGCGGGAAGGTGAAGAAGAAGTTGGCCGCGTCCCACAGGAAGCCGTACTTGCCTGCCTCGCGGTCGGTCAGTCCCTTAGCAATCGCGATCAACTCCTCGAACGTCGTTGGCGGCTCCGGGACCAGGTCCTTGTTGTAGAACAGGGCCACTGCCTCCATGATGTACGGGAAGCCGTAGAGATCTCCGCCCCAGGAGAAGGCATCAATGCCGACTGGGGTGAAGAGCGCCCGTTCCTCCGGCTTGAGACGGATGGGGGCGAGCAGGCCGCCGGCAGCCAACTCTCCGACCCAGTCGTGCGCCCCGATGATGATGTCTGGCCCCTCGCCGGCCGGCGCAGCGATGAGGTACTTGGCTTTAAGCTCGTGGAAGAGGATCTCATGGATCACCACCGGGATGCCGTAAGCCGCCTCGAACTCCGCTGCCACCGCCTCCAGGATCGGCGCCCGCTTCTCATCGGCCCAGATGGTGAGCACACCAGGCGTGCTGGCCCAGGCTGTGCCGACAAGACCAAAGAGCATCGTGAATCCCAGTGCTAACGCGATAAACTTTTTCATGGTGCGTTCTCCTCCCTTTAGGTTAGGCACTCCTCATTCTGGCACTCCGTTCTTCCTTCCACCTGCTGCGCGCTTGCGTCGCTGCAATCACCTCCTTTCGACTCCCACGATGATCGGCACAAGGACGGCGAACGTCCGCGCCGCAACGTCGAACCCAGTCAGGATTTCCTCCTGGGTGTATCCTGCCGGTGCCAGGTAGTCGTAGACGAGAGGCGCGACGATCGGAGCCGGGCTGCCGCCACCGACCCACTCCCCGGCCGTCCGGGCCACAGGGCGGATGTGGTCCGGCCCGAATCCGTCCTGGGATGCGATCATCACGTAGTGGGCGCCGCGGATCTGCGGCACCATAGCTTTGGGGATCCTCACCACGACCAGCCGCTTGCCCGGGTCGGCGGAAACGTCGATCAGGTGCGTCTCACCATCGGCGGTGAACAGATGCCGGCCGTAGTCGGGCCAGCCCGCGACTTTGACGAAGAAGTCCCACGGATGCTCCGGGTGGAATCTGACTTGCATCGCGTCCCCGTCAGGATGCGCCTCAGTCAACCCGCCCGGCTGAACGTCCAAATAGAGGTTGACGATCGGATGGCTGAACCCGAGCGGCCCGCCCCAGGGATTGGGAAGGGCGGCAAACTCGAACGCAAGTAGCCAGTTCTCCCCCTGATCGAAGACCGTGTAGATCAACAGGTCGAACAGCCCTTCCTCGTCGAAGACGCCGGCGGTCGGATAAACAAGGCTGCCCATACCGTGATCGTCCCCGCGCGGATCGTCGAAGGCGGCGACCAGCTCGCCGCCGACCAGGGCCGGGATCCGGGCGATCACCGGCCGCAGCGGCGCTGTTCCCAGTATCTCGCCCGCCTTCTCCACGGCAAGCCGCATCCAGACGGTCAGCTCCTCTGCCCGGTCAATCCCCAGCTCTTCGAACGGCATCTGAACCTCGAGCGTCTCGCCGACCCGCACGATCCTATGCCTTAGCAGCCGGGTCTGGTTCTCAAACCTCCACCCCTCCATCCCGTCGGCGACGAAGCGGAACACGTTCCCCCGCCCGTCCGACCTGATGTGCTCGAACCGCGCCTGCACGAGTTGCGTCAGCGGAAAGCCGAGCTCTTCTCCCCCGAACCGGGCACGGGCGTTGATCGGCGTCCCCGGCTCGGCCCCGGTGTAAAAGCCGATGTAGAGGACAAGGCGGTACTCTTCGCCAATCATCTCGGCCGGCAAGAGCGCGGTGTCAACCCGCAGGTAGAGGTTGTGCGTGCCGTAACCGATGAACGCGCCCTCGATCAGCCCGTCGCCGTCGAACCGGGCCGCTCTGTCCCACTCACCCGGGCCGATCGTTCCGTCAATCGTCGGCCTCGCCTCGCCCAATGGAGAGAAGAGCGGACTGATCCGCGCGAGTGGAAGCGCATCGGGTGTGATGCCGATCACGTTCGATTCCGACCGGTTGAACGAGCGATCAACTGCGACGATCTGATAGCGGTATTCGCGCCCGTGCTCGACTCTGGTATCGGTGAACGTAGTCGCGCCGGCCGGAAGCTGCGTCAGCTCCTCCCACGGCCGATCGCCGCTGCGGCGGCGGAGCCGCAGGTGATCGATCCCTGTTCTGTCCGCGATCTCCCACACCAGCACGACGAAGCTGGTCGCACCGAGCCGGTGGAGGACCCTCGCCTCGGCGAGCCTCGCCGCCGCCGGCGGGGTGAGATCCGCGGTCGGGATGACGGTGAACTGCGGGAAGGTCCCGTCCGGATAGGCGGCGAGCGTCCAGCTCATCCCGCCGCTCGTGGAGAAGCGTAATGAGACGAACCACTCACCGGGCAGCTCGGGCACGAACCGGCCTGCGTAGAGGTCGGCCCCGTCTTGATCGCCGATGTAGTCGGCCGGAACCCAGATCCAACTCGTCGGATCGGGATCCTGGCCGAACCCGAACTGGGCGCTGATCCCGGCGCCCGGCCCGGGCGCAGCGGTCACGCCGGCCATGTACACAGCGGCCACGAGCGGCTCGATCTCGCTTCCCACCCCGATCGTATGCTCACCCCCCCGAAGAGCGAACGGGAGCAAGGTGACCCGATCAACCGGGATCGCGGGTACGGCCGCGGCGTGAGCCGACTTCGCGCTCTCGTTGCCGGCCGCGTCCAGCGCGGTGACCGCATAGAAATAGCGGCGCAGGTTCTCCACCGCAGCGTCGGTGAACCGTGGCGCGGCGAGTCCGGTGGCGACCAGCGCGTAGTGGCCGCCCACGATCGTGGTGCGATAGACGTTGTAGGAGACAGCGTCAGCGACCGGTTCCCAACTAAGTTCCACCCGCCTATCGTACGAGTCGGCGACAAGCCCGCTCGGCGGCGCGGGCGGCAGGAGATCCTGCGGGCCGTGACGGGCGACCAAGATCGCGCCGGACAGCGGCGGGAGAGCGAGGGTAATCCCGCCGTCCGTCACCACGTAAGCCTGCCCGTCGTTCAGTCGGTCGGTGAAGACGGCGCCGTCGCGCACGAACCCGGAGAGGTCGAGGCGCAGTCGCTCCTCCCCGGTTCGGGTGACGACGACGATCGCCAGCGCGTTGTGATCGGCGACCCTGAACGTCTCACCGGTATGGTGGTTGATCGTGTATTCGCTCCTGCCGAGGGCGTCGGTATCGCCGAGCAGCCGCCTGCCGATCGCATAAGTCCCGCCCTGGGCATGCACCGTGACGAGATCGCCGGTCCGCAGGACCGGGTTGTCGCCTCGGATCGCAGCGAGTCGCCGGTAGTGGTCGAGGAGTTCATTCTCCTGTTCCAACCGTTCCCAGGGGAAGGTGCGGCGGGAGTCCGGGTCGCGATGGCCGGTCAGGCCGACCTCGGTCCCGTAGTAGATCGTCGGCGAGCCGGGATAGCCCATCTTGAAGGTCGCCATCATCTTGACCCGCGCTCGCGCTCGCGCGTTCACTGCGGCGATCTCTTCCTGGCTCATCCCGGCGGCGCGGTCGCGGTCGGCGAACGTATCGGTCTCGACGTCGCCGAACGTCTTTAGGATGCGCGCCGTGTCGTGCGATTCGACCAGGTTCATCATCGCGTAGAACGCCTCTCGCGGATAATCCTCGTAGATCTCGGTCAGGGTACGGTCGAAGATCTCGGCGTTCCCGACCAGGACGAACTCATGTAGCGCGTCGGCGAAGCGGTAGTTCATCGTCGAGTCGAAGGTATCGCCGAGCAGATCGAGGGTAGCGTCGTGCCAGTTCTCGGCGATCATGATCGGCTCGCCGTGCGGGAAGGAGGCCATGCCGCGCTCCCCCTTCAGGGAGTCTCGGAAGGCAGCCCAGAAGTCGTGCGCCACGTCCGGGGAGACGTCGAGCCGCCAGCCGCTTGAGCCGTACTGCACCCAGCGGCGGGCGATCGAGTCTTCGTTGCGGATGATGTAGTCGGCGAACGATGTCAGGTTGAGCTCGCTCCCGCCCGGGGAGCTCACCACCGGCAGGCTCTCCAGCCCCCACCAGCCGGGATAGTCGTAGCGCTCGCCCCCGTAGACGCCGATCCCGCCGATGTTCACCCTCCGGTCTCTGACATCGAACCACTCGATGAACGTGAAGTCGGTCAACCCTTGGGAGGCGAACCCGGCCCGCACCCGTTCTTCGGCCTCGGCCCGCGAGAGCCCTTCGGCAGCGACCAGATCGAAGACCGCGGCCCAGTACTCGTACGCGCCGATGTCGCCCGGCCATCTGTTGTAGCGGTCGAAGTAGCGCGAGTCGTCGCCGACGTGGTTGAACGAGGCGTCGAGGATCAGGTGGATGCCGCGTTCGCGTGCCGCGGCGGCGAGCCGGCGGAACTGCGCGTTGTCGCCGAAGGCGCGGTCAATATTCTCGTAATCGGCGTGGTCGAACTTGTGGTTGCTCGCCGCCTCGAAGATCGGGTTGAAGTATATCGCTCCCACCCCGAGCTCCTGCAGGTAGTCGAGCCGGGCGATCACCCCGGCCAGATCCCCGCCGAAGAGGTCGTTGTTCCAGACTCCGTCGCCGTCGTAGTCCGGGTTCACCCCTTTCTCGCGCGGATTGTCCGGGACCTGCCCCCAGTGCCGGTGTTCGAGCGGCACACCGCCGCGGAAGCCGCGTTCGTCCGCGGCGCGGTTATTGGCAGGATCGCCGTCATGGAACCGGTCGAGGAAGATCTGATAGGTGATCGCGTTCTTCATCCAATCCGGGGTGCGGAAGCCTCGGTCGTAGATCGTCAACTGGAAATCGTCCGGATTGCGGGAGACGGCGCGGCCTGTCCCCCCATCCTGGCCTGGATCGCCGTAGTAGACCGTCTCGTCGCCGCCTTCGACAATGAAGTGATACCAGAAGACAGTCGGGATGTCAGAGACGAGCGAGACCTCCCAGTAGTCGTAGCCTCCGTCGGGCGAGCGACCGACGATCTCCATCCCCAGGGCTTTTCTGAGCTGCTGCGCGTGATCCCAATAGGAGAGGGCGATCGCGCGCGCGTCACCGGCCCCGACGCGAATCCGCAGCCGCACCTCCTGCCCGGTCGGCGCGGCGCCGAACGGCGAGCGGAAAAGCGGATCGTGTGTGTCGTGATAGATCAGACCGCGCTCGACCCCGGCGGCGGAGAGTACGACGAAGAGAACTAGCGCCGCAGCGCCAAGCAGAGCACGCCGCACCGACGGCCTCGCAGATGAAGAATAGTATCCTGGCATCGCCCTACCTCCTGATGATCAGTTCGCGCGTCCCTTCCTCGACCTCGCACAGCCACTGCTCGTGGCGCTGTGGCGAGACTTCGATTCTCCGTCCGTCGCTTGTGGATGCATGGATCGGCTCGGCCGAGCGGACGACGAACCGGCCGCTCGTATTGTGCAGCTCGATCCGCCATCCGTCGTTCCACTCCGCATTCACGATCCGCCCGGCCGGGGCGGGGACGAACTTCCTCCACAGGCCGAGCAAGGCGATCCCTTCTCGTTGCGGGACGAGGACGAAGTAGGCGATCCGGCCTGGGGCGAGGCGTCCGGCGATGCCTGCCGTCGGCTCGCCGGTGAATCCGTTGACCACCAGAAACTCGCCGTCTAGCGGCGGAGCGAAGCTGAAGCGCCGCTCTTCCGGCGCGGTGTTAAGGACCAGATAGTAGATCCAGGTCGGCCCCCCGGCCCGGTGCTCCGTCCAGAAGGCCTGGACATCGGAACTAATCGTCTCCATCACCGGGAACGGCGGGCGGTCCGGCTGGGCGATCGTTCCATCGGCGAGGAGGAGCCGTTCGATCAGACCGGCATCGGTCATCCCCGGCCCGTCCCCGATCCCGACCGGCCCGCAGGATAGGGCCCTCAGAATCGCGTCCTCCACCGGATGGTCGCCGCCGAACCCCGGGTGGGGCCCAGTGAGGAATAGGTCGTGGAATGGCGCCAGGCCCAGCGTCCACAGCACCGCCCCCATGAGCAGGTTCTGCCTCCACAGGCGGGAGGGCGCCAACTGCTCCGTATGGAAACCCGAGTGCCCGGCCCGGGCCGCCTGGTCCAGCGCCCCCCGTTGGGAGAACAGGTAGTCGGTATGGCTACGGGCGGCAATGACGTTGGGTTCTTGGGTGGACGCGAGCGCCATGCCCATCGTGTGCATGCACAGCAGCAGGGGAAGCCCCTCTCTTTGGAACGCGCCGCACATACCGGCGAACCACCGGTCGGCCGTCTCAGGCTCGGCCCGCAGCGTGGGGGTAACGTGCTGTTGCGTCCGCAGCCAGTCGTGCCACGCGGCGATCGCCCCCTCGCGCCGGAGGTCGGCGGCGATCCGCTGGTAGACGATGGGGTCGCTTCCGTTCGCTCCGTATTCGTTCCGTTCGCTGAGGGAGGAGAGGTGCAGCGCATACGGGAGTCCGGTGCGGGTTGCGATCTTGGCAAGGCCCTGGGGGTATTTGCGCGTGTCAGGGCGGAACGAGCCGGCCTGGCCGATCTTTGCGTACGGGTACCACAGATCGAGGCCGAAGTACCGCGCCGGGATTCCCCGGTTACGGAAAGAAGCGGCCAGCTCATCGAGAAGCGCGCCGTTGACTGGGTTCAGGAATTCCGTGTAGTAGGCACCATAAGCGTTCCAATAGCCGAGGGTGGAGAGGAGAGGATGGTCTCCGGGAACGGGCCGGGTTTTCCCGCCCGCGGCCAGCAGCCGATCCCCGAGGTTTGTCAAGGCATCCACCGGATCGTCCCCGGCTACGAACCATGTCCCGACGGTGAACCCGGCCGGCAGGCCCTGCACCGATCCGTGGAGGCCCCGCGCCGTGCCGGTCGTCGTCCGTACGAGCGGGCTCGTGAGGAAGTGGTCGGCCGGGGCGATGGCCACGGCGCCCTCCCCGGAGAACAGAACGAGCGGGGCGAACGCGTCCGGCGGGAGTTCTCCGGGGCCGCGGCCGAGGACGACCGCGGGCCAATACCCCCCCGGATAACGTTCCTCGGCCCCGTTCAGGCCAAACGTGGCCAGGAGGAACTGCCGGTCTCCGCGGAACTCGAACGTGGGCACGAGGAACGTCGGCGTGGTGAACGCGTCGCCCGTACGTAGGCCGGAGAGGGGACGCCGAAGCGTGCTCTCGACCCGCACCGCTCCCGGGTAGGCCCGCAGCGTCAAGTCAAAGAGGGGGTCTCCTCCGTGCTGACACGTGCACCGCCAGCACCGATGAGATCCGAAGGCGTCTACGTCAGAGAGGGTGTCCCAGGCGATGGAGGCCAGATCGTCCATCACCCACTCGCCGCCCACCGGGACCTGGAACCCCAGCGAATGGACCCAGGTCTGGCCACGGCCCGCGAACCCCGGACGGCCGTCCTCCGCAATCCGCACCGTGAAGTCGGTCATACCGCGCTCTCCAGCGGCGACCGGAACGCCTCGACGCTGACCAGGGTCGCCGCGCCGATCAGGAACCCATCCGGGCCAAGTTCGGCGGACACGATCGAAAGGTCCCGCGCCGCTTCCGGGAACGCGTGATGACGCACCTCCTCCTCCAGTGCAGGGAGGAACAAGTCGGCGTCGGTCATCCGCTCCCCACCGAGGACGATCGCCTCCGGGTTGAGAAGGTTGACGACGTTCTTGAGGCCGAGGCCAAGGGCCTGGCCCACGCGGCGGAACGCGGCTTGGGCCAAAGCGTTCCCGTTCCGGGCGGCCGCGGCCATGGCGGCAACCCCGGGGAACCCAAGCCGTTCGGCATCTATGCACAGGGCCTGGTCCGAGGCCAGCGCCTCCAAGCACCCTTCCTCCCCACACCGACAGCGGGGGCCACCCGGGGCGATGGTCATGTGCCCGATCTCTCCAGCCCCGCCGAACGCGCCGCGATAGAGGTCCCCGTCGATAACCACGCCTGCCCCGACCCCTTCTCCCACCGTGACGCACACGAAATCCCGGAACCGACGCCCGGCCCCGTACAGGTCTTCGGCCAGGGCCAGGGCATTCACGTCGTTTTCCACCTGCACTGGGAGGTCGAGGCAGTCCGCCAAGGGCTCTCCCACCGCCACGTTGTGCCAACCGAGGATCGGGGAGTACAGGTCCACCCCGTGGGCGTCGACGAACCCGGAGATGGCCACCCCAACCCCGAGGATCCGTCCGCGGGCCAGCCGCTGGACCGCGTTTCTGACGAGGGAAAACATCTCATCGGGCGTGGGAGGAGCGGGCAGCGGGGCTTCCCAACGGCAGGCGATGCGCCCGGCCAAGTCCACCCGGGCGGCGAGGACGCGTTCCCGTTCCACCTTAACCCCGATGCCGTGGGCGTAGGCGGGGTTGAAGGCAAGGAGGACGGCCCGCCGTCCCCCGTTGGACCGGGTCTTGCCGACCTCCCGGGCGATGCCCTCGGCGAGGAGGTGGCGGGCGAAGCGGGTGAGCGCAGACGGGGACAGGCCGGTAAGCTCGGCGAGCGCGGTGCGCGAAACTGGTCCATGGGAGCGGAGCAAACCCACGATCAACCTCCGGTTGTGGTCCCGCAACAGCCCCTGGTCGCCCTTGCGCTGCACAATCGCTCCCTTTCTTTCTGGAAAGAAGTAACCGCAGCATAGCGTCCAAGGACGATCTTGTCAAGGGGATCGTCTTGGTGCGCCAGGAGATCGTTACCAAGCAGGGCGATTGGTGAAGGGGTGGTTGAAAGAGGGCGGTGCTCCTCCTAAGAGAGCTTAGCGAACAGGAAAGGAGAAGCGCCGGCAGTGGATCTTACAGGGAAGCGTATGTCATGAAGGGGGGAGGCGGCAAGGATGGGACTGGTTGAGACGTACCTCTCAGATGGAGAGCAGCGGAGCGCTACCCTGCCCCCCAACCCCTCCGTCTGTCTTACTTTATGCCCACCCTGGCCACTCCTTGGATGAATTGCCGCTGACAGGCCAAGAAGATAAGCAAGATGGGAAGGATGGCTACAGTTGACATCGCCATCATCCACTGATAGTAGGTGCCCGCCTCATGCGAGAACAAGGCCAGGCCGACGGGTACGGTTCTCATCTCTTCGCGGTTGGTCATTATCAACACCCATAGAAACGCATTCCAACTGGCGATAAACCGCAACAAAAAGGCTGTGAACAATGCCGGTTTTGACAACGGGATGATGAACCGCCACAGATATTGAAACCGGCTGCAGCCATCGATCTGTGCTGAATCCCACAACTCGTTGGGGATGGACATGAAGAACTGTCGCAGCATGAAGATCACAAAGACCGAGACAAGCCAGGGAATAATTAACGCCTGATAGGTATCGATCCACCCCAATCTGACCATTGTGAGAAAGTTCGGGACCAGGAGCACTATACCCGGGATCATCATCGTGCTGATCACAGCAACAAACAATGCGTTCTTACCGAAGAAGTTCATCTTGGCGAAGGCATAGGCAGCGAGAGCCGCAAAGATGACACCGCCACCAGCAGTGACGACAGCGATACCAGCGCTGTTGAGAAAGAAACGCGTAAATGGCGCCATCCCCCAGGCTTCCCCAAAGTTGCTCCACAGAAACCGTTCCGGGATCCAAATAGGAGGCATGGCCAGCGCTTCAGCCAGCGTCTTAAACGAGGTGGAGATCATCCAGATGAACGGCAGGAGCATAAAAGCCGATCCACCGATGAGCAGCGCATAACTGACTGTGCGGAGCGCTCCTTGCCGGAGTATCTTTGCAGTCGTATTCGGTCGATGCGGCCTTAAAGCGAACGCACGCCCTCTCTGGTTCGCGGCCTTTTCCATCATGTCCATCCCCTCAGCTTGACTCCATCGATCGTGTCCAACCACGCACTCATCAACTGCCGCCGCCTTGTACGAGCCGCGCGCTCGGTATTTGAGATGTTAGCTCGACTCGCCATCACCGCACCGATACTCCGCGTCTGCGCAGTTCCTGGCTCGCCAACTCTGCCGGCGAGCCAGGGGCGAGGTCGAGTGGATTGCCCCCGAGGAAGACCGTATCGCCTTCGGCCAGGCCTCTGTTGGCAACTAGGGGCGCCAAATCTGTGATCTGATTGAAGCTTAGCGAGATCTCTCGGATCTTTGTCAGCCCGGCAAGGGGGCCGATATCCTCCACCCGGTTCATTGCCAGGCAGAGCCATTCCAACCTGACAAGCATGGCGATCGCCTCTATCTCTTTGACCTGATTCGATCGCAGCGTCAACTGTTCGAGCCGGCGAAGGTCGGTCAACGCGGCGACATCCTCAATCCGGTTCCAATACAACCACAGCTGTGCTAGCTCGACCAGGCCGGCCAATGGAGTTATATCACTGACCTCGTTACCTCCCAAGGCCAACCGCTGCAGTTCCGTCAGGTTGGCAAGGGGAGCGATGTCACCGATTCCGGTCCAACCGAGGAGGAGCTCTTGAAGCCATACCAGTTCAGCCAACGGTGCTATCGTGGAAAGTGGATTCCGGCAGAGGTGGAGGGTGCGCAGCTTGCCCAGTCCGCGCAGCGGGGAAATGTCGCTGATCTGATTGCCGACGAGCTGTAGGCGGTTAAGTTCAACTAGTTCTGCAAGCGGCGTTATGATGCGGATCTCGTTGTCGTTCAAATCGAGCCGCTGCAGTCTGACCAACCCGGCCAGTGCGGTTACGTCGCCGATCAGGTTCTCCGCCAAATAGAGCGCTTCCAACCTATTGAGTTCGGCGAGGGGCGAGATGTCCGTTATACGATTTGCCATCAACACGAGGCGGCGCAGCCTCGTCAACCCGGCCAGCGAAGTCAGATCGCTGATCCGATTACGCTGGAGGGAGAGTTCCTCGAGCCGCGTAAGCTCAGAGAGCGGGGCGATATCGTCAATCCGGTTCACTCCTAGATCGAGCCGGCGTAGTCGGGTAAGGCTGGAAAGGGGGGCAAGATCACTGATCTGATTTTTCCCGAGGGAGAGATCCTCGAGCTGCGTAAGACCAGAGAGCGGGGTAAGATCGCGAATCTGGTTTCGGCAAAGCGTCAACACCCGCAGATCGACGAGATGCTCGATCCCGCCAAGGTCAGTGATGTGTCGCCCCGTGGCAGATAGACTGGCGATGCCGATCAGATCTTTGCGGTAGATCGGAGCGGCTGGTCGGGCGAGCGTCTCGCGAACGATAGTTTCTAAATTCGGATCTGCGAATTGAACCGGCAGCGAGGGATCTGCGGCTTCTTCCCTCTCTCCCGCTATCGGGGCTTCCGGTTTATCGCCGGCGTTCGCACCGATCTGAAGCGGGCTCTCCAGGCTGATGAACAGTCCGCGATCCCAGACCACCACACCGGTGACAGTAATCTCCTTCCCAGGTGTCCAGAAATTGCGATCCATGCCGGCCTGTTCGAATTCGGGAAGCCGTTTCTCGGGTATAAACAGCCGGAAGTTGAAGGCGCGTGGAGATTCGCCGTGAATATACAGTCCGGGACGCCTGCGCTGCACCGCCCGCGTCTCGGTGACAACAACGCGCAGCGTCACCGCCTCCTCCATGTATTTGACGGGATCGGCGATGAGATCGCCCATAACAAGAACTTCGGGAAATTGGCCCCAAATCCCCCGCCTGGCCACCAGCGCCTCTATCTGCATCTGCCAGAGATGCTCGTAGTAGAGATCCTCCGGAAGGTGGAACCGCGGATCGAGGTCCCCCATTCCACGCCTGACCAATTCCGCATTGACCATGATCCATTCCCCGGCGTATTCCACGTAAACGTAGGCCAGCAATCGGCCGAAGTCATCGCGTGGGCGCTTGACCCTGAATTCCAGCCTTACTTCCCTGCCTGCGAGAAGTCGCCAGTTTGCCCATTTGGCCTCATAGGCGTAGTCCTCCGGCTTGCCGCCAACTGGTCCCCATAGCTCAGGCGCGCTGATCCCACCGACAAACCGAACCCGTTCATGGCGATAGATCGGAACACCCTCAACCAGATGGTAAGTAGCTCCGTCGGGCGGTCGACCGGTATCGACCGCGATCGTATCTCCATCGGCGACCCAAATCACCCGCGCTGATATGGTAGCACGTCCATGATCCGGCCATCTGATCTCCGACCCGTACGCAGCGGTGCGGCAGAGCCCAATCACCAGTTGCATAACGACCGCCGAAACAACAACAACGGACTTCACGCTGTTGCGCTTAAGGTCCATCTTATCCTCCCTTCGCGTAGGTGAAATGTCTGACTCCCGCTCCGCCTGCTTGCGTAGATCTTTTCCGCTATTCTACATCCCAGGGTCTCGCCCCATGATTCGATGATCTCACCCCGCAGGTTATCAAACAATGTCGCCTCTACTGATCATAGTGCACCCGTTTCTGACCAAGCTTAAATTGAATCAAAGTCAGTATCAATATAACGACAAATAGAATGTACGAGGCGGCCGAGGCCAATCCCATGCGATGCCTTCCAAATGCTGTCTCAAATATGAAGAAGACCGGAGTGAGTGCACTTGCCACCGGCCCCGGGCTTCCCACCCACAGGACAAAAACATCGGCAAACAGCTCAAAGGCCGAAATCGCGGAGATGACGGCAAGGAAGAATATCTGCGGGGTGAGCAATGGCACTGTGATATGGCGAAACCGCCGCATGGCATTGGCGCCATCGATCTTTGCCGCATCGTAATACGTGCTCTCAATACCCTGCAAGCCGGCAAGGAGTATTACCGCTTGGAACCCCACCGATCGCCATATGCTAAGGATGATCAACGTCGGTATAGCCAAAGCAGGAGTTATCAACCAGCCTATTGGGGCTCCTCCCAGGCGAGTAATAAAATAGTTGATCAAGCCGAAGCGATGATCGAGCAACCATCTCCAGATCAACGCATCAGCAACAGCAGGGGTTATAAACGGGATAAAGAACGCAAGTCGGAAAAAAGCTCTCCCGCGCAGTTTTTGATTCAACAGAACAGCCAGCCCGATTGCCAGGGCGATCGAGAGGGGAACGGAGAAGATGGCAAAGAGCGCCACCGTCCGGAACGACTGTACAAACCGGCGATTGGCCAATAAATTGGCGTAGTTGTCCAGGCCGACAAACTCCCGTTCTCGTCTTTCCGGGATCTCGATTAATGGCCAGTCATGTAGGCTCAGATGCAATGCCCGCACCATCGGATAGAATGTAAATAACCCCAGGATGATAAGCACGGGGAGCAGGTACAGATAGGCCTGCGCTGTCTCCTTCCAAAACCCCTTGCTTCCCCAGGAACGCATTGTTGTTGTCAGTCTGACCGTAACTCCGCTACGCAGAGAAACCGGGCAGGGACCGCGATCGCCCCTGCCCGGTCATCGAGTGCGCTCACGATACTCCAGATACAGCTACCTCAGATAGAGAGCCTCGGCTTCATCCGCAGCCCAGCGCACCGCTTCCTCGGGGCTCATCGTGCCGAGCAGCACCGCCTCCGTCGCCTCGACCATGAGGCGGCGGATGCCGTCCCATTCCACATGGTGCGGATAAACGTCCGACACGAGCACTTGCTCAGTGACGCCGGCCCAAGGGGGATTTGCTCTCACAAACGCCGCCCACTCCGGGGATTCGATAACGGAGAAGCGGAACGGCAGGTTACCGGTGTGCCTGACCCAATACAGGTGTTCCTCGGGCGAGAGGAGATGGAGGAGGAACCTGACGGCTGCTTCACGCTCTGCCACTGTGGTTCCCAGCTCGAAGACACCGATATTCGCCCCCATGAAGAGCGAAGCCTCCCTCACCGGTCCGGCGGGGAGCCGAGCAATGCTCCAGGGGGTGCCATGCGGCGCAGCAGCAGCAGCTACGAACGCGATGCCGGCGGAGGAACCCCAGTACATCGCTACCTCTCCTCTGCCGAACGGGCCGCTGAAAAATCCGGTCTGGTAGAGGGAGGCCTGACGCAGATCGTGGAGGAACTGCATCGCTTTGATCCCCGCAGGGCTGTCAATCAAGAACTCGGTTTTGTCCTCGTTAAACCACTCGCCCCCTGCTTGGAGGAACAAGAAAGAGAACTGCTCCGGCCCAGGACGTATCCCCTTACCGAAGCGCTCGAACACGCCGTCACGGTTCGCGTCAACGCGCAGCTCCTTTGCCAGGGTCAGAAGCTCTTCCCATGTCCGCGGCGGCTCTGGCACAAGGTTGGTGTTGTAGAAGAGGACGTTCGTTGTCCGGTTGAACGGCACTGCCAAGAGCTTGCCCCCGAACCTGTTCTCCGCCACCAGTACAGGCAAGGTGTCGCGTAAGATCTCTTCGGGTATCCTGTCGTCGAGCGGCATCAGGGCACCTTCGTAGGCTGGGGGGACCCAATTGGCGATCAACAACGACATTGTCGGTGGAGTGCCGGCAGCGGTCGCTGCCACCAGTTTCATGTTCAGGTCATCGTAGCCGCCTTGATGGGTGAGGACGACCCGTATGCCAGGATTCGCCTCATGGAACCGCGCTGTGATGCGCTCCAAAGCCGCAGCATGGTCACGGACAAATATGTGCCAAAAGTCAATCTCTACAGGCTGTGCCGCCTGCCCCAGCCCTGCTACACCGAGCAGCAGAGCTCCTACCAACAACCAAGCGCACAATCTCTTCATTCTTACCGCCTCCTTATGATTTGATGATCGGCCTTGCTGGGTACTTCCTCTCTCTGTCCGCTCACCTCCTCACCAGCGGTTCGGTCCGGCGGCCTGCCGGCTCGTCGTGACACTCCGGAGCGACTAAAGCCGCGCTTCTTCTCACATCACAGAGATGAACGAAAGTATAGCCGCCAAGGGCAGTTGGTCAAGGACATCCTCGCGTGAAGTTCGTCCTATAGGTCTAGCTGAGCGCATCCGTTGCGTTACTACTGACGGATGCTCTATATAGCCTCCGATCTCAGCGCGGGCGCCGCGGCATCGCGCGCGATCTCGGCGATGTTGAACCCGTGCTCGCGGCAGCGGAGGAGGCTGTCGTGGAGGAGCGTCAACGGAAAAGCGTCCTCCTGCTGATTGCGGATCGCTTCCTGTATCCAGTCCGTGACCCCCGCCTTCGTCTCCTTCTCGGCCAGCACCTGGTTGGCCCGCGCCACGTCTCGGTCCGTGAAAGCGGCCACGGCCTCCCGCACCACATCCTGGGACGACACGGCCATCCTCCGGGCCCGATCTGCGTACCGAGACGGAGGCGCCGCGGTCACGTTCCGCGCCGCACGGGACACCTTCACGGCGTGATCCGCGACCCGCTCCAGTTGATCGGCCACCGTGTGGTAGTGGAGAAACTGGAACCGGGACA
>CAYSZC010000001.1:0-33295 GCA_964435345.1 uncultured Thermotogaceae bacterium | reverse complement strand
GGATCGGAGCGGTCAGGTCGAGGACCTTGATCCCTGTCTCCAGCACCTCGTCCTCCACCGTGAGGTCGGTCAAGGGAGGGGACTCGCGGTGGATGGGGTAGGTCTTCTTCGTTGGGGGCGGAGGTTGTTCGTCAATCGGCTGGCCGGTGAGGTCGAACATCCGCCCGAGGGTCTCCGGCCCGACCGGGACCGCGATCGGCCCCCCGGTGTCCAGCACCTTGTCCGCCCGTCGCAGGCCGTCGGTGGAGTCCATCGCGATCGCGCGCACCGCCGAGTCCCCCAGGTGTTGGGCCACCTCGAGGACGAGGTCGCCCCCCTCCCGCGCGATGCGCAGGGCCTGCCGCAGCGGCGGGAGGTGGCCGGGGGGGAATTGGACGTCCACCACCGGACCACGGATGGTCAGGATCGAGCCGGCTTGTCGGTTGTTGTTCGGCATCACTCCTCCCGCAGGGCCTCCGCGCCCCCCATGATGTCGGCGAGCTCGGTGGTGATCCGGTGCTGCCGGGCCTTATTGTAGCTCAGGGTGAGTTTGTCCAGGAGATCGTCGGCGTTGTCCGTGGCTGCCTTCATCGCCTGGCGGCGGATGGCGTGCTCCGAGGCCTTGGCCTCGTGCAGAATCCCCAGGATCCGCCCCACGAGGTACTGCCTGGCCAGCTCAGCCAAAACGGTCGAAAGCGCGGGCTCGACGAGGAGATCTTGGGGTGTCCCAGGAGGTAGGTCCAGCGGGAGCAGCTGCTCTACCCGCACCTGCTGGGCGAGCTCTCCCCGGAAGTACGTGTACACAACGTACGCCTCCCCGACCTCGCCTCCGTAGAGGGCGAGGAGGTCGTCCCGGATCGCCCGGGCGATCTCCACGGTCGGACGATCGTAGGCGTGCACGTAGCTCTTGACGAGGGGCCATGGCCCGCGACGGAAGTGGTGGTGGGCCTTGTCCCCGCCGGCGAGGAGCTGCGCTCCCTCCTTTTCCCGGGCGACCTGGGCCGCGGCGCGGTTCACCTCGCCCACGTACCGGCCGCACAGGCCGCGGTCGGAGTTGATCACGAGCACCGCCGTTCCCGTTCGTCCCACCCCGTGGATCAGGGGATCGGTCAGGCCCTCTTGGTGCGCGGTGGCGGCGAGATCGGAGAGGACGGTTCGGGCGGCCTCCGCGTACGGCCGCGCCGCGAACAAGGCTCGCTTTCGTTGGATGACCTGGGTCGCGGCGATCGTGTACATCGCCTTGGTGATCTGCCGCACGTGGCGGACGTTTCCGATCCGGCGGCGGATCTGACGGACCCGGGCGCCCATCAGGCCCTGAACCCTTCCCGGAACTTGGCCAGGGCTTCCTCCAACCCGGTGCGCACCCCGTCGCTGAGGCGCCGTTCCTGGCGTAGCGCCTCCAGAACCTGCGGGTACCGTTCCTCGAGGAACGCGAAGAACCCCCGTTCGAAGGGTCGAATCGCGTCCACGGGCACGGCGTCGAGGTGTCCGCCCACCGCGGCGTAGAGGATCACGACCTGGGCCTCCACCGGCAGCGGATGGTATTGATCTTGGTTCAGGATCTCCATCACTCGCTGGCCGCGGGCGAGCTGGGCCTGGGACGCCTCGTCCAGCTCCTGGGCGAACTCCGCGAACGCCGCGAGGTCCCGGTATTGGGCGAGTTCTAGGCGGAGCTGTCCGGCGACCTCCTTCATCGCCGGGACTTGCGCCGCCCCCCCCACCCGCGACACGGACAGGCCCACGTTCATCGCTGGGCGCTGGCCTTTGTTGAACAGATCGGCTTCAAGGTAGATTTGGCCGTCGGTGATGGAGATGAGGTTCGTCGAGATGTAGGCGGTGATGTCGCCGGCCTTCGTCTCCACGACGGGGATCGCGGTGAGCGAGCCCCCGCCGCGCTCGTCGGCCATTCGCGCCGCCCGCTCTAGCAGGCGGGAGTGGGTGTAGAAGATGTCCCCCGGGTAGGCCTCCCGCCCGGGCGGGCGCCGCAGCAGGAGCGAGATCTCGCGGTAGGCGACCGCGTGCTTGCTCAAGTCGTCGTAGATCACGAGGGCGTCCTCGCCCTGGTCCCGGAAGTACTCGCCCATCGCACAGCCGGCGTAGGGGGCGATGTACTGTAACGGGGTCGGATCCTCCGCTGCCGCCGCCACAACGATCGTGTGATCCAATGCCTCGTGCCGACGCAGGGCGTCCACGGCCTTGGCGATGGTCGAGGACTTCTGGCCGATCGCCACGTAGATGCAGTACACGTCCTGGCCCTTCTGGTTGATGATCGTGTCCAGGGCGATCGCGGTCTTTCCGGTACGCCGGTCGCCGATCAGGAGCTCGCGCTGGCCGCGGCCGATCGGGGTCAGGGCGTCAATGCACTTGATCCCGGTCTGGAGAGGGGTGTTCACCGGCTGGCGCGCGATCACGCCGGGGGCCTTGTCGTCGGTCTTGCGGTGCCCCTCCGGCTCGATCGGGTCTCCCCCGTCCAACGGGGCCCCGAGCGGGTTCACCACCCGCCCCAGGAATCCCTTCCCGACCGGGGTGGCAAGTACTTGCCCGGTGCGCCGCACCTCGTCCCCTTCTTTGATCCCGCGGTCCGACCCGAGGATCGCCACCCCCACGGAGTCCACGGCGAGATCCAACACCAGCCCATGAACCTCTCCCGGGAAGAGGAGGAGTTCTGACGCCATCGCCGACCGCAGTCCCCACACCCGGGCGATCCCGTCGCCCACCTCCACCACCACGCCGACCTCTTCCATCCGCAGGTCAACGTCGAGTTCTTGGATCTGCTTCTTGATGATGGCCGCGATCTCGTCTTTGCGTGGGCTCATCGTCTACCCCCTTAGTTGGGTCATGAGTTCGGCCAGGCGTCCGCGCAGCGAGGTGTCGAGGCGGCGGCCGGACACGGCGAGTTCGACCCCTGCCAGGAGGTCCGGCGCCGCCACTTCCTCGATCGTCACAGGCCGTCCCAGGTTCTCGGCCAAGCGGTCTTGTAGGCTGGCCACCTCCTCGGGCGAAAACGGTCGGGCGGTGCGGGCGAGCACGTGGAAGGCCTTCCCCTCGTCCTCCTGCTCCTGGAAGAACGCTGGGGACAGGCGAGGGATGAGATCTGCCCTCCCCCGGCGCACGAGGAGCCGCAGCAGGTTCAGGGTATGCGGGTGCACGACTGAGCCAAGGGCCCGGTCTAGGGCCGCTTCCTTGTCCTCGGCACGGATCAAGGGGTGGACGAGGAACGGCTGGGTGAACTCGAGGTCGCTTTGCCACAGATCGCGAACAAGGGTCAGGTCGTGGGAGATTCGCTTCTCCAGACCTTGCGCGGCCGCGACCTCGTACAGGGCGCGGGCGTACGTTCGGGTCACGTCAGGCTCGGCCATGGCTACTGGAGGAGCCGCGCGTCCACCCGGGCCGTGAGTTCCTCGAGCAGACGACGATGGTCCGCGGGCCGTACCTCGCGGGAGAGGACCTGGGACGCCCCGAGCACCACGAGTTCGGCGTAGGAGTCGCGCAGATCGGCCAGCGCGTCTTTCTGGAGGCGGGCCGCCGCCGTCTCCCCCTCGGCGAGGATTGCTTGGACCTGCGTACGCGCCTCCCGCCGCGCGTCGCGGAGAATCCCCTGGGTTTCTGCTTCCGCCTGGGCCACGATCTCCCGGGCCCGCCGATTCGCCTCGGCCAGCAGGGCTTCCCGCTCCTGGAGCAGAACCTCGGCCTGGGCTTGAGCCTCCTGGGCGCGGTGGAGCCGCTGCTCCTCGAGTTCGCGCCGGCGATCGAGCCAGGCGAGCGCCGGCTTGTACAGGAACCGCTTGAGGAGCCACACGAGCAGGGCGAAGTTGACGAGGTTGAAGACGAGCGTCCAGTTCAGGTTCCTGACGATCGTGCCCCACTCCAACGTCACGGTCCCCTCCTAGACCACGAAGATGAGGACGAGGGCCACCACAAACGAGTAGATGCCCGTCGTCTCGGCGATGGCATCCGCGATCACCATCGTCCGGAGGAGGGTGTTGGCCATCTCCGGTTGACGGGCCATCGCGTCCAGGGCGTGGGCACCGATGATCCCTTCGCCCAGCGCGGGTCCGATCGCCCCGAGGCCCATACAGATCCCGGCCGCCAGGTACTTCGCCGCCGCTACGATCGCTTCTGGATCCATTCTGACCTCCTAGTCTGCGGTGGTTTGGATGTATGCCACCGCAAGCAGTGTGAACACGAGCGCTTGGATCGCGCCCATGGCCAACCCGAACCACGCGTTGAGTCCCAGAGCGAGGGGGATCCGTCCCGCCCAGCCGAGGGCGGTCCCGATCACCGGCACCGCCACCTCGAAGATCCTCAACCCAACGATGGGTGCCACGATCATGAGAATCGCTCCTCCCAAGATGTTTCCAAACAGACGGAACCCGTGGGAAAGCGTGCGCCCGAAATCGCCGATGATGTTCAGGGGGAGGAGGAACGGGAACGGCTCGAGGTACCCCTTGAGGTGCCGGCAGAGGCCCTTCGTGCGGATCCCGTAGTAGTGGGTCAGGCCGTACACCATGAGCGCCATGCCCAACGGCACGTTCAGGTCCTGGGTCGGCGAGACGATGTACGGGATGGGCAAGACGCCCGCCCAGTTGCAGAGGAGCACGTAGAAGAACAGGGTGACGACCAGCGGGAGGAGCCGCCGGACCAGGCGCGGGGAGATGCCCCCCAGGAGCTGGTTCTCGAATATATCTATCGTTGCGGCGAGGACGGCGGCCCGTCGGGAGAGCGGGGCGTCGGGGTCGCGCGGGAGTCCCCGCCGCAGCCACAGCGCGAGGAGCACGAGGCCGACGGACACCCCTGTCGCCACCGCGAGCACGACCAGGTTGAACGAGATCTCGATCCCTCCGATCGAGAACCGGAGGGCGAGTTCTTTACCTAAGCGCTCGAACAAGTCTTACCGTCCAGATCCATCTCCCGAGCGTGGGGACGAGGAGCCCCCCCGCGACGGCGAGGGGCGGAAGCCCGGCCCAAATTCCCCCTGCCGCGAACAACGCGATGAAGAGATGTCGGGCAAACCCGGATAATCCTGCCGTAACCCCTGTCCCACCCTCGCGCAGCATCACGGTGAGGAGTCCCCACCGCACGAGGCGGCCCGCGCCAACCGCCGCCAGTCCCCACAGCAGGCCGACCGACCACTCCCACCCCAGGGCAAGAAGACCCAGCGCCACGGGCAGGGCCAGCCACACGCTTTCCCTCATCCCGACCCAGATCGCGTGGCGCACCATGGGTCTACAGGGTGCGCATCTCTTGGGCCTTCTTCTCCACGAGCCCGTCCGCCTTCTTGGTGTGCTCGGTCGTGACCGCATCCAATTCTTCGCGAAGCCGGAACAGGGCGTCCTCCGCAATGCGCCCGTCCTTCTTCTCCTGATCGAGCTTCTCCCGCACGTCCCTCCGGATGTTGCGGAGCGCGATCTTCGCCTCCTCGGCGCGCTTCCCGACGAGCTTGACGAGTTCGTTCCGCCGTTCCTCGGATAGTCTCGGGACCTTGATCCGGATCACCTGGCCATCGTTTTGGGGATTGAGGCCGAGGTCGGCGCCGAGCACCGCCTTCTCGATCGCCGGGATTTGGGTGCGATCAAACGGGCGAATCACGATCAGGTCAGGGTCAGGCGCCACCACGTGCGCCACGTGTTTCAACGGCGTGGGGGTTCCGTAGTACTCCACCGCCACCGTCTCGACGAGGACCGGATTGGCCCGCCCGGTGTGGATCTTCATGAGCTCACCCTGCAGCACTTCCAGGGTCCGCGCCATGTGCCCCCGTGCATCCAGCAGTAGTTCATGTTCCATAGGCCCCTCCGCGGCGAATCCTAGCCTTGGTGCGCCCGGGCCGCAAGCGGACGATAATCGGCCGTGCGCATTCCCGTGGAAAGTCTGCTCCGTGGACACCCGTTCGCGGGGGAGATCTTGCGTCGGCTCCGGGGGGCCGGGCATACGGCCGTCCTCGTGGGGGGCGTGGTGCGCGATGCGATCCTCGCCGAGCTTCGCGGGGAGCGACCCGCGAACCAGGACGTGGACATCGCCACGTCCGCCCCGCCGGCGGAGGTGGCACGTCTGTTCGCCGATTCGCGTGCGCTGTCTGTGGGCGAGAGCTTCGGCGTCGTCGTACTCGTCGCGCCCCGGGGCGAGCAGTACGAGGTGGCGACCTTCCGCACCGAGGCCGAGTACAGCGACGGGCGACGTCCCGACCGGGTGCAGTGGGGGACCCTGGAGCAGGATGTGCAGCGCCGGGACTTCACGGTGAACGGCCTCGCCGCCACGGCCGAGGGAGAGGTGGTGGACCGTGTGGGTGGGATCCCCGACCTGATGGACGGGACGCTACGGGCGATCGGGGACCCGGACGCGCGGTTCGCCGAGGACCGCCTGCGGATGCTCCGCGCGGTGAGGTTGGCCTGCCAGCTTGGGTTCACGATCGAGGACCGCACCGCGACCGCGATCCGGACCCACGCTGCGCGGATCGCCGCCGTGTCGTGGGAGCGAATCCGCGACGAGATCCTCCGCACCCTGGCCACCCCTCGGTCCGGGGACGGGATCCTCCTCCTCGATCGGTTGGGCCTTCTTGAGCCCGTCCTCCCCGAGATCGCCGCCCTCCGTGGCGTGCCCCAGCCTCCGGAGTATCACCCCGAAGGGGACGTCCTTGCCCATACGGTGGCGGCCCTCAAGGTGGCCGATGGCCTGTGGGACGATCCTTTGTTCAAGTTCGCCGTGCTCTACCACGACGTGGGGAAGCCCCCCGCGCTCGTGCGGTCGGGAGGGGAGAACATGGGTGGGCACTGCGGGCTCGGGGCGGAGATCGCGGCGCAGGCGCTCGCCCGGTTGCGTCTCGCCAAAAGAGACGTGGAGTGGGTCACCCACCTCGTGCGGGAGCACATGAGGGTCGCCCGCCTGCCGGAGATGGGACTGGGGAAACAGGTCCGGCTCCTGGGGGTGGGAGAGGACGAGGCAGCGCCGCTTCCGGATCTGGCGCGGAGGTTCCCCTGGTTCGGCGATCTCCTGCGCCTCGTTATCTGCGACGCCGAGGCGAGCGCGCACCGGGCGAGCGCCTGGCTGCCCCTCGTCTCTCGCTCGGTGGGCCTCCTGGTTCATCTCCGGCGGATCCACGGGATCCGCCGCGCCCGGGATCTTCTCACCGGGGACGATCTCCTGGCGCTGGGGTTCTCCCCCGGGCCGCGGCTGGGGGAGGCCTTGAATCTCGTCCACGAGCGGATCCTCGCCGGCGAGATTGTGACCCGGGACGAGGCGTTGTCCCACGCCGCCCGGCTCGTTCGAGGTCACGGGTAAGGCCGGTCGAGCCCCGTATGTCCCATCGCCCGCTGGCATCTCGCCTGGCGGGGAGACAGCGGCCGCGGCTAACTTGCCTGCGCGATGAGCGTCCTCAACCTCGGACCCGAGCTGACATTTCCCCTGGAAGAGGTCGTCGGGCAGTGCGTGGCCATCCTCGGCATCCGCGGGTCGGGCAAGTCCAACACGGCGGGGGTCATCTTCGAGGAGCTTCTCCAGGCCCACTACCCGATGTCCCTCGTGGACATAGACGGCGAGTATTTTGGCTTGAAGGAGAAGTACGAGGTGCTCGTCGTCGGCAGTGGGGATCACGCGGATGTCGAACTGAACATGGCTACGGCGGGAGAGGTGGCCGACCTCTCGCTCCACGAGGGCGTCCCGGTGATCCTGGACGTCTCCGACATGCTCAGCGAGGAGCGGGAGCAGTTCGTGTTCGACTACCTGACCCGTGTGTGGTCGTTGGCCGGCCGGCTCCGCACCCCGTACATGATCGGGATCGAGGAGTGCCACGAGTTCATCCCCCAAGGGGTGCGGACGCGTCTCAAGGACGTCATCGCCCGCATCGCCCTGCGGGGGCGGAAACGGGGGCTGGGCGCGGTGGTGATCTCCCAACGGTCGGCCAAGGTGGAGAAGGACGTGTTGACTCAGGCCGGGATGCTGTTCCTTCATCGGGTGGTGCACGAGGCGGACATGCGCGTGTACGGGGAGCTCCTCCCCTGGCGAAAGCTGGAGGCCAAGGAAACCGTGTCCCAACTCGAGGTGGGGGAATGCATCTTCATGTCCGGGTCCGCGGCGCGGAAGGTCAAGGTCCGGGTGCGGCACACGTTCCACGGTGGGTACACGCCGTCGTTTCGCCCGGTGGAGTCCCCCAAGCTGCGGCAGGTCAGGGGCCGGATACTGGAGGCGCTGGCCCGGGCGCGGATGACCCCCTCGCTTGCCGAGACCGACCCCAGTCCGTGTGTGGCGCTGGCCTTCGCCTCCGCTGCCCCCACGGCGCCCGCCTGGGAAGACCACCCGACTGCCGCTCCTCGCTCGCAGGTTGCCCTCCTCGAGGAGGAGGTACCGGAGACCCCCGATCTTCCCGAGCCGGTCCTCCTCCGGGTGGATCGCCTCCTGCGTCGCCTCAGGCGGCTTCCTCCGGTGCAGCAGCGGCTGGTCGGGTTCTTGGTGGGACAAGAGCCGAGCGCCTACACCACGTATGAACTTGCGGCGTGGGTGGATTGCCCGGAGGCCCTCCTCCGCGTCGAGCCGCCGCTGGCGGCGCTGGACATGGGCCTCGTTACATGTGAACGGTTGGCGCGGGGCGTCACGTACCGGGGGATGGTGCGCCAGTACGTGGACGAGGCGTTCTCGGGGTTCGCTTCCGGGCTCGGCGCGGAGGGGACACGACGCCTGATCGCCTATCTCCGCCGGCGGATTGTCAGCCTTTTCCCCAACTGAACGTGATTTAGCTCACATCCCTTGACGATCCGCCCTTAAGTGTGGTAGGATGCGGGCGGATGAGGGGTGAGATCCTATCATGAGGCTTCATATCGAGGAACGGTACGCTTCGGACTCGGATGCCTTGACAGAATACGTAGCGAGGAAGGTCGAGACACTGTCTCGCTATTTCGACAAGATTTCGAAGTTGGATGTCATTCTCGATGTAGAGGGGTCGGCGCAACGGGTGCAGATGATGGGGTACCTCGTCAACCACAAGGTGGTCAAGGCCGAGGTGGAGACGAACGACATGCGTGCCTCCGTTGACCAGGCGGTGGACAAGTTGCAGCGCCAGCTCGTGCGGTACAAGGAACGTCTGCGGGTGTCCCGCAAGATCGGGCACTCCGCGCCTCCTCCGGGGCGACGGACGCCATCCGGCCCGCAGATCGAGTTCTTGGACGACTACGCGTGCAAGCGGCTGACCCCGGAGGAAGCGGTGCACGAGCTTCAGCGAAGCGGACGGGAGTTCCTCGTGTTCTTCCGCGCCGACGACGACCAGCCCGCGGTCCTGTTTCACCGTGGGGATGGTTCGTACGGCCTCGTGGTACCTCGCCGGTAACGGCAGTGAAGGGGGAGCGACGCTAGCCCTGGCTTTGTACTCGGGAAGCTTGGCCAGCACCCTGGCGGTGCGGCTGGCCGTGCGGGCCGGGGTCACGCATCTCCGGCTCGTCTACTTCCGGTCCCCGTTCTTCACGGGGGAAGAGGAGGTGGGCCTGCGGGCGCAACGGTTCTTCGGGGACTGCCGGTTCCAATCCATCACGCTCAAGCGGGACTTCCTCGCCCTCCGGCGGAGAGGGGACGGCCTGTCGTTCCCCTGCGGGATGTGCCGCTGGCTCCTCCTGGAACGGGTGGGGAGGCTGGCGCGGCGCCTTCACGCCGATCTCGTGGTGACAGGGGAAGTCGTGGGCCGCGGGGGGGTGGGAGCGGACGAACTGGCTACCCTCGATTCGGCGGCGAGGCTCGCCGGGCGTGTGCTGCGACCCCTCTCGGCGCGGCTTCTGCCCCCGACCCGGGCCGAACAGGAGCGGGGGGTGAACCGGGCCTCTTTCCTCGACCTCGTGCACGATGGCGACCTTGGGGAGCGGATGGCGGCGGCGGCGCGGGCGGCAGGCCTGGACCCGCTGACCAATGGGCGGGAATGCCTGCTTTCCGACGAGGGGTTTGTGACTCGTTTCCAGGAGCTTGGCTCCGCAGACGACCTCACGGAGAACCTGATCCAGCTGTTGCGGTTCGCTCACTCGTACCGACTGGGCCCCGGGGCGCAGGTGGTGGTGGCCGTGAGGCCGGACGAACAGGCGCGGCTGCAGCCTCTGTTCCTGCCCACGGACGTCCGCCTGTACGTGCCCGTGCCCGGTTCCCCGTTGGCGCTGGTCCGGGCCAGTTGGTGCGAGCGTACCCCGGAGGAGCGCGACGGGATCGTGGCCGCGGCCGCCGAGCGGATGGCCGAGGTGGCCGGGCTTCCCCGGGAGCACGCGTGGGTGGCCCGATTCCGCTGCGAGTGGGAGGAGGAAACGCGGCAGATGCGGCTTCCCATCGGGGCGGGCAAGGTGGCGGCCTTGATCTCCTCCTGAGTGGACTTACAATTGACTGGTTCGTGCGACGGGTTCGCCCCAGGAAGCCGATGGCGGTAAAGCAAAGCCAATAAGGGGGAGAGGTCATGCCTATTCATCGCTACCGTTGTGCCCGCTGTGGCACTGAGTTTCGTGAGCTCCGGCAGCTCCGGGAGCGCACGCTGGCCCGGTGTCCGGGGTGCGGCGCGGCCGAGGTGACGCGGCTTCTGCCGCGGTTCGGTGTTGTCTACAAAGGCAGTGGGTTCTACACGACCGACTACCGGCGGGCGAGATCGGAGGCCGGGCAATCGAGCGATTCCACAGATGGGTCCTAGTTCTTGAGGTGATAGGTCGTGGTCATTTCCGGGGACGATATCGAGAGGATCAAGCTAAGTCTGGCATCGAGTGCGGAGATGCTGTCTTGGTCTCGGGGGGAGGTGACGAACTCCGAGACCATCAACTACCGGACCCACAAGCCGGAGCGCGGCGGGCTCTATGCCGAGGAGGTCTTCGGTCCCGAGAACGACTACGAGTGCGCGTGCGGCAAGTACCGGGGCAAGAAGTTCGAGGGCATCACGTGCGATAAGTGCGGGGTCCTGTTGACCGACTCCGCGGTGCGCCGGGTGAACATGGGCCACATCCGCCTGGCCAGCCCGGTGGTGCACTTCTGGTACCTCAAAGGGGTGGCAAGCCCGCTGTCCCGTCTTCTCGGGATCAAACGTCGCGACCTGAGGCGCATCGCGTACTACGAGACCGAGACGACCCGTGAGGACCTGTTCATCGTCACCCAGTCCGGCTCCCCCAGGATTCGGCAAGAGGAAACCCTGTACGGCACGGAGGTCCGGATCCTGTCCACCGTGTTCACGTTCCAGGTCGAACGGGCCTGCCTCGTGACGAAGGCCCCCCGGGTGGCCGCGGAAGAGCCGGGCGAGGCGCAGATCGAGTCGCGGAAGCTGGCCAACGGGGAGGCATTTCGGGCGGTGGTGGTCGGCCGGCACGAGTACCCGGTGACGTTGGATGTAGACCTTCTCGTGGAGGATGGCGACGCTGTGGAGGCAGGGGAGACCCTGTGCGAACGCCCGGTGGGCGAGCTGTGCTCGCAGACCATGTTCGAGATGCTCCGGGCGCGCTACGAGGGGGTGGACGGCCGTCCGATCCAAGAAGTGGTGGATAACCTCGTCCACCTCGCGGTGCGCGTCGGAGAGAATGTGCCCCTCCGCCTCGGTCAGGAACTCTCCACGTTGGAGGCGCGGGCCTACGATCGGTGTTTCCCGGGAGGGTTCGAGGCGGCCACGGGGGCGGCAGGGATCAAGCGACTCCTCGGAGCGTTGAATCTGGACGCGCTCGCGGACGGACTATGGGAGGAGCTCGACCGTACCGCGAACCAGGGGGAACGGCGACGGATCCTGCACCGGCTGGAGGTGGTGGACCAACTGCGCCGATCCGGCAACCACCCCGAAGACCTCGTGCTCGAGGTGATCCCGGTGCTCCCCCCCGCGCTTCGCCCGATGATTCAGCTCGAGGGCGGGAAGTTCGCGACCACGGACCTCAACGACCTCTATCGGCGCATCATCAACCGCAACAACCGCTTGAAGAAGCTCATGGAGATGGGCGCGCCCGAGATCATCCTCCGCAACGAGCGGCGGATGCTCCAGGAGGCGGTGGATGCCCTGATCCACAACGAGAAGAAGGACAACCCGATCCGCGGTCGGGACAACCGGCCCTTGAAGTCCCTGTCCGAGCGGATCCAAGGCAAGCAGGGGCGGCTGCGCCGCCACCTCCTCGGGCGCCGGGTGGACTACTCCGGCCGGGCGGTGATCGTCGTCAACCCCAAGCTCAAGATCCACCAGTGCGGGATCCCCAAGAAGATGGCCCTCGAGCTGTTTAAGCCGTTCATTCTATCTCGGCTGGAAAACCTGCCCTACTCGGACTACGACGAGATCAAGAACAACGCCCTCGGCGGGGAACTGCCCGAGGTGTGGGACACGCTCGATCAGCTGATTCGGGAGTACCCGGTCCTTCTCAATCGAGCCCCGACGTTGCACCGTCTCTCGATCCAGGCATTCCAGCCGGTGCTCGTGGACGGGGACGCGATTCAGATCCATCCCCACGTGTGCCCGGCCTACAACGCCGACTTCGATGGGGACCAGATGGCGGTTCACCTGCCGCTGGGCAAGGAGGCGGTGCAGGAGGCATGGGAGTTGATGCTGTCGGCCAAGAACACCCTGTCCCCGGCCCACGGCCGTCCTCTCGCGCTCCCCACGCAGGACCAGGTGTATGGGTTCTACTATCTGACGATCCTCGATCCGGATGCCCCGGGTCATGGCAAGGCGTTTCGCTCGCTCGACGAGGCGGCGAAGGCTTGTGACCACGGGGTAATTAGCCTGCACGCCCCGATCAAGGTACGCCTGGACGAGGAGATCGTGGAAACCACGCTCGGGCGGGCAATCCTGAACCAGGTCCTCCCACCCGAGCTCAGGGACTACGGTCTGACGTTCGACGTCCGGCAGGTGCGGCGCAAGTTAGAGCAGTGCTACCTCCGTTACGGTTGGGAGCGTGCCGCGGCGGTGCTCGATGAACTGAAGGCACTGGGGTTCAAGTATGCCACCTTGTCCGGGCTCACCATAGCCATCCCGGACTGCGAAATCCCTCCGGAGAAAGCCGACTTGGTGGGGGCAGCCCAGGCCCAGGTAGAACAGATCAATCAGATGTACGCGCGCGGGATGGCTACGGAAGAGCAGCGGTACCACGCCGTGACCCGGGTGTGGCGGGAGACGGTGGATGCGGTGGAGAAGGCGACGATGGGGAACCTCTCCCGAAAACCGTTCAACCCGGTGCACACCATCGTGGCCTCCGGGGCGCGCGGTTCGTCGGGGCAGGTGAAGCAGATCGCCGGGATGAGGGGACCGATGGCCGACCCCCAGGGTCGGGTTCTCGAGTGGCCCGTGATCTCGAACTTCCGCGAGGGGTTGTCCATCCTCGAATACTTCATCTCCACGCACGGAGGGCGCAAGGGCACCGCGGACACCGCGCTGCGCACCGCGAGCGCAGGGTACCTCACCCGCCGGCTCGTGGATGCGTGTGTGGACGCGATCGTGAAGGAGGAGGACTGTGGGACCCGGCAAGGGGTGGAAGTGTCCCCTCTCTATTTCGCGCCCAAGGGCGAGGTGATGGAGGACATCCCCGAGCGGATCTACGGCCGGGTGACCGCCGAGCAAGTCCGCGACCCGACCACCGGGGACGTGCAGGTGGAGGCAGGGGCATGGCTCGACCGGGTTACCGCCGATCGGGTGGGAAGCCTTGAGGTGGATGTGGACCTCGACGAGGAGGGAGTTGACGCGCGCCTCGCCTACTGCCGGGTCGTCGGCGACGTGTACCACCCCGAGACCGGATCCATTCTTGTGCGGGATGGCGAACCCCTGTCTCCAGAGCTCGCCGACGACTTTCGTACGGCGGGGATCCGTCGGCTGGCGGTGCGTCCGAAGATCGTGATCCGCTCTCCTGTTTCGTGCCAGACACCGGGTGGGATGTGCCAGACCTGCTATGGGTTAGACCTTGCCTTTCACCGGCCCGTGAACCTCGGCACGACCGTCGGGGTGATCGCCGCCCAGTCCATCGGCGAGCCGGGCACGCAGCTCACGATGCGCACCTTCCATACCGGCGGCGTGGCCGGACTGGACATCACCCAGGGCCTCCCCCGCGCGGAGGAGCTGTTCGAGGCCCGCAAGACGACGAAGGCCGCCCACGCCACCGTGGCCCCGCTCTCGGGACGGATCACCCGGATGGAGACGACCCGGACCGGGCGGGAGATCGTGGAGATCACATCTGAACCCCACACGGTGGTCCTCCCCCGGGTCCTCCTCCATGCGGCCGAAGGGGAAGAGGTGGACGCTGCGAAATTCCTCTCTCTGCGCAGCCCGATCGCCGGGAAGGCATTCGTGTTCGAGGAAGATGGGGATCGGTACCTCGCCGTGCTCGACGAGGGGGGCTTGGATCGGATGTACGTCGTGCCGGCGGAGGCCGAGGTCCGGGTGGGACATCGTGAGACCGTGGACGAGGGTGGCGCCCTGACCACGGAGTACCACGTCGAGGCCCCTCTCGCCGGGATCGCGGGCCAGGCCGAGGTGCGCCAGGAAGGAACCACGCGGCGGATCGTCCTGCGGGGAGAGCGCGGCGAGACCCGGGAATACGAGGTCCCCTACGGATCGCAGATCCTGGTCGAAGATGGAGAGGACGTGGAGGAGGGGAAGAAGCTCACCACCCGCTCCCGTCCGTTGGTCGTTCACGCGGAGGTCGCGGGGACCGTGCTCGTGGGCGAGCGGGCACTTGCCGTGATCGCGAGCGGAAGCCAGGCCGTGATCGCCCCGATCACCGCGGACCTCCTGCCGATGGTCGAGCACGGCGCCCCGGTACGGGAGGGCAAGGAGTTGTTCCAGGTGAGCCTCCCCCCCGGTGAGGCGATCGTGGTGGACCACGTGGAGACGGCGGACGACCGCGCCGCGGTGCGGCTCCGGTACCGGGCCCAGGTGGAGTGCAGCGAGGGGACGATCGTCCGGGTCGGAGACAAGGTCGAGCGCGGCGAGCCGGTTTCCAAGGGCGTGATTCCCCCCCACTACCTGATGGAGGTCGCTGGGGTCCAGAAAACGCGGGAGTACCTCCTGACCGAGCTCCAGAAGGTGTACAAGTCCCAGGGCGTGGACATCAACGACAAGCACTTCGAGGTCGTGATCCGACAGATTCTGAACAATGTGCGCGTGGTGGATCCCGGGGAATCCGGGAACTCTGCATTCCTCCTTAATGACGTGGTGCCGTTGGAGATTTTTCAGCTTGAGGTACGGCGGCTTACCGAGGAAAACGAGAAGATCCGCCGCGGACGGGACGAACTCCTCGGGGCCAAGCTGCTCGCCCCCCTCGCCCGGGGCGGGGCGACCCTGGCCGAGGCCGGGGAGGAGATGACCCGCGGTACCTTAGATCGGGCGATCGCTCTCGGGGTCCGCTCGGCGCGGGTCGAACTCCACGGAGAGCCGCGCAGCGTGCGCCTGATCGAGTACCGTATTCCCCAGGGGGAACGCGAGCTACTGCGGATTTCCCGGGCCGCGCTCCTCCGCAAGTCGTGGCTCGCCGCGGCCTCGTTCGAGCGCACGACGAAGGTCCTCGCCGACGCCGCCCTGCGCGGAGAGGACGACTACCTGGATGGGCTCAAGCCGTGCCTCATGGTTGGGAAGAGGATCCCGGTGGGGACGGGTTTCCCCACTGAGGAACCTCCGTCTGGCCCTCCGAGTTGAAACCGCGGGTCGAGGAATCTAGAATGCCAGGGAGGAAACATGCCAACGTTTAATCAGCTTGCGCGTCATGGACGGAAACCGCAGCGGTCGAAAAGCAAGTCCGTCGCTCTCGCCAGTTGCCCACAGCGCCGGGGGGTGTGCCTGCGCGTGTTCACCCGGACCCCGAAAAAGCCGAACTCCGCGCTCCGCAAGGTGGCTCGGGTGCGTCTCTCCAACGGTCGTGAGGTGACGGCCTACATCCCGGGCGAGGGGCACAACCTTCAAGAGCACTCGATCGTGCTCGTGCGGGGCGGACGGGTCAAGGACCTCCCTGGGGTGAAGTACCACATCATCCGGGGAGCGCTCGACGCCGCCGGGGTGGAGGGACGCCGTCAGGGGCGGTCCCGGTACGGCGTGCGCCGTCCCAAGGAGGGTTAGCGTGCCCACATTCGATGTCGTCATTCCCGGTCGGGACGCCCCCGCGGATGTCCGCCACGGCTCCAAGCTCGTGGAGAAGCTCGTCAACTATGTGATGTGGGACGGGAAGAAATCGGTTGCCCGGCGTGCCGTGTACGAGGCGTTCGATCTTCTCGAGCGACGGGGCGAGGGGCCCGCGCTGGACACGTTTCTGAAGGCTGTGCAGAACTGCATGCCCAAGATCGAGGTCCGCTCGCGCCGGGTGGGGGGCGCGGCGTATCAGGTGCCGTTCGAGGTTCCCGGCCACCGCCAGACCATGCTCGCCCTGCGGTGGATGGTCCAGGCCTCCCGGGCCCGCTCCGAGCGGACGATGCCCGAGCGGTTGGCGGGCGAGATCTCCGCCGCGGCCCGCGGCGAGGGTGGGGGCTACCAGAAGAGGCAGGAAGCCCACCGGATGGCAGAGGCGAACCGCGCGTTCGCCCACTACCGCTGGTAGCTTCCCGGCACCCACGAGAGCCCGCCGATGTCGGCGCATGACGTTCGCAGGATCCGCAACATCGGCGTGATCGCCCATATTGATGCCGGCAAGACCACGCTCACCGAGCGCATCCTCTACTACGCCGGGCGGATCCACCGCATGGGCGAGGTTCACGAGGGCACGACCGAGATGGACTGGATGGACCAGGAAAGGGAACGGGGCATCACCATCACGGCCGCGGCGACCACCGTGGACTGGCGAAGCCACCCGATTCACATCATTGACACCCCGGGGCATGTGGACTTCACCGTCGAGGTGGAGCGAAGCCTGAGGGTGCTCGACGGGGCGGTGGTCCTCTTTTCCGGGGTCGAGGGCGTGGAGTCCCAGTCCGAGGCGGTGTGGCGCCAGGCCGATCGGTACCGGGTCCCGCGGCTCGCGTTCGTGAACAAGCTGGATCGGGTGGAGTCGGACTTCCCACGGGCCGTGCAGGACATGGTGGAGAAACTCGGAGCCACCGTGCTTCCGCTCGCCGTTCCCTGGCGCGATCGCGAGGGCAAGCTTCTCGGGATGGTGGACCTCGTGCGGTGGTCGGCCCTGCGGTGGGATCCCGAGGATCTCGGGCGGAGAGTCGAGGTTCTTCCGGTTCCCGCGGAGATCGCGGGCGAAGCGGAGCAGTGGCGAGAGCGCCTTCTGGAGAAGCTCGCCGAGGTATCGGATGTCGTGGCGGAGCGGTACCTGGCCGATGAAGACGTGCCGCTTCCCGACGCGCTCGCGGCGATCCGGACGGCGACGATCGAGAGGCTCTGGGTGCCGGTTCTGGGAGGGGCGGCGTTCGGGAACATCGGGGTTCAACCGGTGTTGGACGCGGTGGTGGACTTCCTCCCCTCCCCAGTCGAGGTCCCGCCTGTTCACGGATTCTCCCCGGATGGGAACCGGGAGACTCGGCGCGCCTCGGCGGACGAGCCGTTCGCAGCCCTCGTGTTCAAGGTAGCGAGCGATCCGTATGCCGAACGGCTCCTCTACACGCGCGTGTACTCCGGGACGGTGGCGGAGGGAGAGGTGGTGTGGAACGCCACGACGGGCCAGCGGGTGCGTCTGGTGCGCCTGTTTCGGTTGCACGCCAACCGGCGGGAGCGGCTGGACGCGGTCGAGGCGGGAGACATCGTAGGGCTCATCGCGTCCGGGCCCGTGTTCACCGGGGAGACGCTCTCCGATCCCGAACATCCTCTCGTGCTCGAACGCATCGCGTTCCCGGACCCGGTGGTGTTCTTCGCCGTGGAGCCGCGGTCCGAGCGGGAGGAAGGGGCGCTGCGGGAGGCCCTGGACCGGATCTCCCAAGAGGATCCGACGTTCCAGGTTCGTGACGACGAGGCGACCGGGCAGGTCTTGGTCGGGGGAATGGGCGAGCTCCAGCTCGAGGTCCAGCTGCGGCGGGTGCGGGAGGAGTGGGGCGTGCCCCATCGTGTGGGGAAGCCGATCGTGGCTCATCGGGAGACGTTGGCACGTCCCGTGGACATCGCCGAGGAGTGGGAACAGATGCTGGCGGGACGTGGGCAGTACGCCAAGGTTCAGGTGCGGTTCGAACCGCTTCCGCGGGGGGCGGGGTTCGAGTTCCGTTCTTCCGTTCCGGAGGCGGTGCTGCCGCGGGAGTTTGTGGAGGCGACCCGGCGGGGGATCGAGGGGGGACTGGGGGCGAGCCCGGTCGGTGGGTTTCCGGTAACCGACCTGCGGGCCGTGCTGCGCGGGGGGAGATTTCACCCCGTGGATTCCTCGGACGTGGCGTTTGAAGCGTGTGGGACTCAAGCCCTGCGGCGGGCGCTCGAAGAGGGGGGAGTGTTCCTCCTGGAACCCGTCGCCGAGGGCGATATAATCACGCCGACCGAGTATCTCGGCGAGGTGGTTTCGGATCTGGGGCGCCGCAGAGGCGAGGTCCAGTCTATCCAAACCCGTGGGGTGGTAGATACGATTCGCTGTGCCATCCCGCTGGGAGAGACCTTCGGGTATGCCACCCAAGTGAGGTCCCTGACGCAAGGGCGTGCGGTTCATACCCTTCGGGTGACCCGTTACGACGTGGTGCCGGAGGGAATCGCCCGTGAGGTGTTGAGGAGTCGAGGGTACGATGGCTAGGGAGAAAATCAGGATCAAGGTGCAGAGCTACGACCACGAGCTCGTGGACGCCGCCGTGCGGAAGATCGTGGACACGGCGATGGCGAGCCGAGCCCAGGTGAGCGGCCCGATCCCCTTGCCCACCGAGCGGCGTCTGTACGCGGTTCTGCGCTCGCCGCACGTGGACAAGCGGTCCATGGAGCACTTCGAGCGCAAGGTCCACCGCCGGCTGATCGACATCAAGGAGCCCACCACGGCCACGATCAACGCGCTCATGGAAGTGGAGCTCCCGACCGGGATCGACATCGAGATCAAACTGTGAGGAACGAGATGGCACTCGAACTGATCGGGAGCAAGGTGGGGATGACCCAGTGGTTCGACGGGGAGGGGCGGGCCGTGGCGGCCACCGTGATCCTGGTGGCGCCGGCCGTGGTGGTCGAGGTCAAGACTCCCGAGCGTCACGGGTACGCGGCGGTCCAGTTCGGGGCGGGCGAGGTCGCCGAGCGGAAGGTCAAACGGCCCATCCGGGGACGGTTCCGCAAGATCGGCGTCTCCCCCCGAAAACACCTCTACGAGGTGCGGGTAGCGGATCCAGGTGACTTTGCCATCGGGAAGGAACTGGGGATTGAGGCGATTTCGGCCGGGGAGAAGGTGGACGTGACCGGGACTTCCAAGGGCCGCGGGTTTCAGGGCACGATCAAGCGCTGGGGGTTCCACTCCCGTCCCAAGTCCCATGGTCACAAGTGGGTTCGGCGTCCGGGCTCGGCGGGCCGAGGGGTTGGCAAGGTAGTGAAGGGGAAGCGCTTCCCCGGGCACTGCGGCGCTGACCGAATCACGGTGCGAAACCTGGTCGTGCTTGCGGTGGATCCGAACCGAAAGCTCCTCGTGGTGCAAGGCTCCGTTCCAGGACCGCGGTCGGGTACGCTCAGGATAAGGAAGCACGATGCCTAGCGCCCAAGTTCACCGGTTCAGCGATCCGAACGGGGAACCGACCGCGGTTGCACTGCCGGAGGCGGTGTTTGCCGTTCCGGTGTCCGCGGACCTTCTGCACCGGGCGGTGCGGGTGTACCTCTTGAACCGGCGCCAGGGCACCGCGGCCACCAAGACCCGCGGCGAGGTGTCCGGCGGCGGGAAGAAGCCGTGGGCTCAGAAGCACACCGGGCGGGCGCGTCACGGATCCACGCGGTCCCCGATCTGGCGCCACGGCGGCGTGACGTTTGGCCCCCAGCCCCGGGAGTGGGATCTGTCTCTTCCCGCCCGGATGCGGCGGAAGGCGTTGGCCACGGCTCTCTCCGCCCGCCACCAGGACGGGATGATTTGGATTATTGACCGTCTGGGGTTCGAGAAGCCGCGAGCGAAGGACGCGATCGCCCTTCTCGCACGCCTTTCGTGTCCCAAGAAAACATTGGTGGTCGTGGCGCCCGAAGAATACGGCATTCCCGTGGCGAAATCGTTCAGCAACGTCCCGGGGACGACCTGCATCCGGGCCGACGCCCTCACTGCCTACGAGGTCCTGGGTCACGACGGAGTCCTCCTCACCCAGCAGGCAGTTCAGGTACTAGAGAGGAGACTGCATGGCTGAACGGGAGACCCATCTAGAGGATGTCATCCTGCGCCCGATCCTCTCCGAGAAGACCTGGCGCGGGATGGAAGAAGGGAAGTACACGTTCGAGGTGGCCCCCGATGCCGGGAAGAGCGAGATTCGAACGGCGGTGGAAGGCCTGTTCGGGGTCAAGGTGGATCGGGTATGGGTCATGAACCGGTCAGGGAAGCCCCGGCGGACCCGGCTGGACCGGCGGCACGGGCGCACCCGCGGGGAGAAGCGGGCCGTGGTCAAGCTCTCCCCCGGACACAAGATTGACATCGTGGGGTGAGGCGATGGGACTAAAAAAACTGAAGCCGGTTACGCCAGGGCAGCGCCACGCGGTGCTCCCCGACTTCTCCGATCTGACGCGGGACGACCCGGAGAAGGGCCTCGTCGTTCCGCTCTCCCGGAGCGTCGGGCGCAACAACCAGGGACGGATCACGTCTCGGCACCGGGGCAGCGGACACAAACGCCGCTACCGGACGATTGACTTTGCCCGCGAGAAATGGGGAGTTCCGGCGCGGGTTGCGTCCGTCGAGTACGACCCGAACCGGTCGTCGTGGATCACGCTCCTCCACTACGCGGACGGGGAGAAGCGCTATATTCTGGCCCCGCTTGAGCTCCGGGTTGGGGACACGGTCGAGGCCGGGGAGAACGCCGAGCCCAAGGTGGGCAATGCGTTGCCGCTCCGGCGCATTCCTGCCGGGACGTTCGTCCACAACGTGGAGATCCACCCCGGATCGCGGGGGAAGATGGCGCGCGCCGCGGGCACGGCGGCCCAGCTCTTGGGGCGGGAGGAGGAGCGGGCCATCCTCCGGCTTCCGTCGGGGGAGATCCGGGTGTTCGCCCTGGGCTGCATGGCCACGATCGGCCGGGTCTCGAACCCCGACCACAAGAACGTGCGGTACGGCAAGGCCGGCCGGGTGCGGCACCTCGGTCGCCGACCGCGCGTCCGTGGCGTGGCCATGGGCGCCGACGACCATCCGCACGGGGGCGGCGAGGGTCGCACCGGGGAAGGACGGCACGCCAAGACGCCGTGGGGGAAGCTCGCCCGGGGCCCGCGAACCCGGAAGAAGAAGGCGAGCGACGCCAAGATCCTCAAGAGGAGGAAGTGACGTGGCACGGTCGAAGAAGAAAGGACCCTACGTGGCCCCGGACGTCCTGGAGAAGATCGCCAAGCTCAAGCGCGGCGAGATCACGGAGATCCGTACCTGGGCCCGGAGCTCCATGATCACGCCGGAGATGGTCGGGCTTACGATTCGCGTGCACAACGGCCGAACCCATCTCCCGGTGCGCGTGACCGAGGCCATGATCGGACACCGCCTCGGGGAGTTCGCCCCCACCCGGATATTCCGCGGCCACGGCGGCGTGAAGAAGAAGACCGCGGTGCCGAAGTGATCGAGGTGGCCGGATGCGGGAAGCGATAGCCAGAGCGCGTTTCATGCGGGTGTCTCCGCTCAAGGCACGGCTCGTGATCAACGAGATCCGGGGCAAGCCCGTCGCCGAAGCGAAGCGGATCTTGGCCCTGTCGCCGAAGAAGGCGAGCCGGCTCATCCGCAAGGTGCTGGACTCGGCCGTGGCCAACGCCCAGCACAACTTCGAGCTGGACGAGGAGAAGCTTGCGGTGGTGCGCGCCGTGGTGGATGAAGGACCGCGGATCCGGCGCATGAACCCGCGGGCGTTCGGGCGCGCGGACATCGTGCGGCGGGCGATGGCCCATATCACCGTGGCCGTGGCGGAGAAGGAGGAATAGTGGGCCATAAGACACACCCAGTGGGGTTCAGGATTGGGGTCTTGAGGAAATGGCGCTCGAACTGGTTTGCCCCCGACGCGCGGGTCCCCGAGTACGTGGCCGAGGACTACCACCTCCGGGAGGAGATCCACAAGGTCTACAAGGGGGCAGGGCTTGCCGAGACGCTCATCGAGCGGACGACGGAGGGGCGGGTCACGGTGACGATCCGCGCCGCCCGACCGGGGATCATCATCGGCCGGGGGGGCGCCGAGATCTCCGCCCTTCAGGAGAGGCTCTCCAAGCTCGTGGGCCGCGAGGTGCGGATCGGGGTGATGGAGGTCGAGCGTCCGGAGTTCGAGGCCCCACTGGTGGCCCAGGATGTCGCCTACCAGATCGAGAACAGGACCAACCCGTACCGGGCGATGAAGGAGACGATCCGCCGGGTCGTGGCGTCCGGGGCCCAGGGGGCCAAGATCCGGATCTCCGGGCGGCTCGGCGGGGCGGACATCGCGCGGTCGGTGGAGATGAAGGACGGCCGCATCCCCTTGCATACGTTGCGTGCCGATGTGGACTACGGCCTCGCCGAGGCGTGGACGAAGTACGGGGTGATCGGGGTCAAGGCGTGGGTGTTTCGGGGAGAAGTCTGGCTATCCGACCGCACCCGGTCGGAGGTGAAGTAGCATGCCCGCCCTGTTTCCTAAGCGCACGAAGTACCGCAAGCAGCACCGGGGACGCATGAAAGGGATGGCCAGTCGGGGCGCCGCGGTCGCGTTCGGCGAGTTCGGGATCCAGGCCTTGGCTCCGGCGTGGATCACGAGCCAGCAGATCGAGGCGGTGCGCACGGCGCTCGCCCGCGGCACCCATCGCGGACGTGTATGGGTCCGGATCTTCCCCGACAAGCCCTACACGAAGAAGGCGGCCGAGTCGCGGCTGGGGAAAGGGAAGGGAGAGGTGGTGAACTGGGTCGCCGTGGTCAAGCCGGGACGGGTCATGTTCGAGTTCGCTGGGGTCACCGAGACCGAGGCCAAGGAAATCCACCGCCGCGTCTCGTGCAAGCTCCCCATACCGACGCAGCTCAGGGCTCGGTTCCAGTTGGGAGGAGAGAGATGAAGGCCCGGGAACTGCGGGAGCTTTCCGGGGACGAGCTTCGGGCTCGGGTGCGGGAGGGGAAGAAGAAACTCCTCACCTTGAGGTTCCAGCTCGCCTCGGGACGGCTCACGAACACGGCGGAGCTCGCGAAGACGAAACGCGACGTTGCCCGCGCGTTGACGTTGCTTGGGGAGCGAGAACATGCGTAGACAGCGGGTTGGCCAAGTGGTCAGTAACTCGATGGCAAAGACGATCGTGGTCGTAGAGGAACGCTTGATCGAGGCGCCGCTCTACCGCAAGCGCCTCCGCCGCCGCACCAAGTACTACGCGCACGATGCGGGCGGGCAAGCGCGGGTCGGAGACGTGGTGCGGATCGAGGAGACGCGGCCCCTGTCTAAGCTCAAGCGATGGCGGCTGTTGGAGGTCGTGCGCCCGGCACGGAGGGGTGAGCGATGATCGTCGCGACGACGCGGCTAGCGGTGGCCGACAACACCGGCGTCAAAGAGGTGGGCTGCATCAACGTGCTGGGCAAGAAGCGCCAGGCCGGGATCGGCGACATCGTCGTGGCCTCGGTCAAGAAGAGGATTCCGACGTCGGACTTCGTGAAAGGCGACATCGTGCGGGGCGTGGTCGTACGCACGCGGGTGGCATTCCGGCGCGGGGACGGCAGCACCATTCGCTTCGACGATAACGCGGTGGTGCTTGTGGACAAGACCATGCAGCCGATCGGGACCCGGGTGTTCGGGCCGGTGGCGCGGGAACTGCGGGAGCGAGGGATGATGCGGATCATCTCCGTCGCCCCGGAGGTCGTCTAGGGATCGGGAGGGACAATGCGGAAGGTGCGAAAAGGGGACCGGGTCAAGTTGATCTCCGGTGAGGACCGCGGGAAGATCGGTAAGGTCCTCCAGGTGTTCTCGGAGAAAGACCGGGTCCTGGTCGAGGGGGTCAACATCGTGACCAAGCACCAGCGCCCGACCCAAGCCGTGCGCGAGCCGGGGATCATCAAGAGGGAGGCCCCCGTTCATGTCTCCAACGTGAAGGTGGTGTGCCCGGAGTGCGGCGCCCCCAGCCGGCTCGGCGTGGCCGTAGTGGACAAACAGAAGCTCCGTCGCTGCAAGCAGTGCGGAGCTACGTTCAACTGAGGCCATGCTCTATCCACGCTATCGCGAAGAGATTGTCCCGAGACTCATGAAGGAGCTCGGGTACACCAGCGTGATGCAGGCGCCGCGGGTGGTGAAGGTCGTGGTGAACATGGGCGTGGGCAAACACGACGACCCGAAGATCCTGGAGGGGGCGGTGAAGAACCTCGGCCAGATCGTAGGGCAGAGGCCCGTCGTGACGCGGGCCAAGAGCGCGATCTCCGACTTCAAGATCCGCCAGGGCGACGCCATCGGGTGCATGGTGACCCTGCGCGGCTCACGCGCTTACGAATTCCTCGACAGGTTCTTCAACGTGGCTTTGCCGGGGATCCGGGACTTCCGGGGAGTTTCCCCGGACTCGTTCGACGGGCGCGGCAATTTCTCCATCGGCCTCTCCGAGCAGATGGTGTTCCCGGAGGTTTCGTACGACGACGTGGTGCGCACCCAGGGGATGGACATCACCATCGTCACGACCGCGCGGACGGACCGGGAGGCCAGGACGCTTCTGGCTGCTTTGGGTTGCGCGTTCCGCAAGGATTAGGGGGGCGAATGGCGAGGAAGGCCATGATCGAGAAGTCGAACCGGCGTCCTAAGTTCGCGGTGCGGAAACACTATCGGTGCCAGCTTTGCGGACGCTCACGCGGGTACATCCGGGATTTTGGTCTGTGCCGGCTCTGCTTCCGTAAACTCGCCCTGGACGGCCGGATCCCGGGCGTGAAAAAGGCGTCCTGGTAAAGGATGGTGGAATGATGGTTGGCGACCCGATTGCCGATATGCTTGCTCGAATCCGGAACGCGCTCATGCGGTTCGCGGACGAGGTCGAGATGCCCTCGTCGCGGATGAAGGCCGACATCGCCCGGATCCTGGCCGAAGAGGGATACATCGAGTCCTGTTCCGTGGAAGACGGGGCGCCCTGCCCGACCCTCCGGCTGCGGCTGAAGTACTGCCGGGAGGGAACCCGCGTGCGCCGGCCGGCCATCCAGGGCCTACGCCGGGCCAGCACCTCCGCGCGGCGGGTGTACGTGGGCGCCGGCGAGATCCCCCGGACCCGCGGCGGGCTGGGGACCGTGGTCCTTTCCACATCCCAAGGGGTCATGACCGGGCGTGAAGCCCGGCGGCGGAACATCGGCGGCGAGATTCTGTACGAGGTGTGGTGAGATGTCCAAGATAGGGAGGAAGCCGATCCGGGTTCCGGATGGGGTCGAGGTGACGATCCAACCCAGACAGGTTACCGTTCGCGGCCCCCAGGGGACCCTGGAGTGCCGCTACGAGCCCGAATACGTGACGATCGGGGTTCAGGAAGGGGAAGTTCGCGTCGAGCGAAAGGCCGAGCGGGCCCCGTTTCGGGCGCGGCACGGCCTGTACCGGGCCCTCATTGCGAACATGGTCCGGGGCGTGGTCGAGAAATGGCAGAAGGAGTTGGAGATCCAAGGACTAGGGTACCGGGCCCGGGCCGAGGGGAAAGCCCTCGTCATGGAGCTCGGCTACTCGCACCCCGTACGGTACGAGATCCCGGAGGGGATCGAGTTTTCGGTGCCCGAGCCGAACCGGATCGTGGTTCGGGGGATTGACAACCGGCTCGTGGGCCAGGTCGCGGCGGACATTCGGGCGTTCCACCCCCCGGAACCGTACCGGGGGACGGGCATCCGTTACCGGGGAGAGGCGGTCGCGCGCAAGGCGGGTAAACTGGGGGCGAAAGGGTGACGGTCATGGGCAAGCACGCACGCAGCGAACAGCGGTTCAAGCGGAAGGCGCGAATTCGGCGGAAGGTTCACGGTACCTTGGACCGTCCCCGGCTCTGCGTCTACAAGAGCCTCCACCACGTCTATGCCCAGATCGTGGACGACTCCCAGGGGCGGACGGTGGCTTCCGCCTCCACATTGTCCTCGGAGGTGCGAGAGGCGGGGGGCAAGAACACCGTCGAGGGGGCGCGGGCCGTGGGGGCGCTCGTCGCCCAGCGCGCGCGCGAAGGAGGGGTTCGCCGGGTCGTGTTCGACCGTTCGGGCTACCCGTATCACGGCAAGGTTCGGGCCCTGGCTGAGGCGGCCCGCGAGGGAGGGTTAGAGTTCTGATGGCGAGGTACCCGGAACAACCTGCAAACGAGGTCATCTCCATTCGCCGCGTCGGCAAGGTCACCAAGGGCGGCAAGCGCCTGCGGTTCCGCGTCGTGGTTGTGACCGGTGATGGCGCGGGCCAGGTCGGCATTGGGATCGGGAAGTCGGTGGAGATCCCCCAGGCGGTACAGCAGGGGATCCGGGACGCGATGAAGCGGATGGTCACGGTTCCCATTCAGAATGGGACGATTCCCCACGAGGCGCACGGGGAGTTCGGGGCGGCCAAGGTCCTGTTGCGCCCGGCCTACCCCGGTACCGGCGTGATCGCGGGACGGACGGTCGGCGCGGTGTGTCGGATGGCCGGCGTTCGGAACATCCTCACCAAGGCCCTGCGCTCCACGAACCCGCTCAACCTGGCGCGGGCGACCTTGGACGGGTTCCGCCAGATGGAGAGCCCGGAGATGGTGGCCCTCCGGCGCGGGAAGCCGATCGAGGACATCCTGGAGGTCGAAGATGCTGAGACTCGATAACCTGCGCCCAACCCCAGGGAGCAAGCGCGGGCGGAAGCGCGTCGGGCGTGGGTACAGCTCCGGCCATGGCGGCCACGAGTCCGGCAGGGGGACCAAAGGCCAGAACTCCCGGTCCGGCGTGACGGTGCGCCCGGGGTACGAGGGGGGCCAGACTCCATTCTGGATGAGATTCCCCAAGCGCGGTTTCCATAACGTGTCGCGGGTCGAGTATGCGGTGCTGAACGTGGGAGACCTCGAAGCCTGCTTCGAGGACGGGGACGAAGTTTCGCTCGCCGTCCTCCTGGCCCGGGGCCTGATCAAGGACCCGAAGGCCGGGCTCAAGATCCTCGGGCGTGGCAACCTGACGAAGGCGCTCGCGGTGAAAGCGCGGTTCAGCCAGACGGCGCGGGAGAAGATCGAGGCCGCCGGGGGCCGGGTCGAGAGCGAGTCCGAGCCGGCGGATTCTGACTCTCCCGAGGAGGCGTAGGTGCTGGGGCGGATCGGGCAGCTTTTCGCCGTCGAGGAACTCCGCAAGAGGATCCTCTACACCCTGGCGATGCTCCTTGTGTTTCGGATCGGGACCCACATCCCGGTGCCGGGCGTGGACACGGCACGGCTGGGGGAGATGCTCGCCGGCGCATTCGGGGAGGGCCTGTTCGGGTTCATCAACATGTTCGCCGGCGGGGCGCTGGAGCGGTTCTCCCTGTTCGCGCTCGGGGTGATCCCCTACATCAACGCCTCGATCATTATGTCGCTCCTCATCCCGGTGTTCCCGAAGTTGAAGAAGCTCCAGGAGGAAGGGCGGGAGGGACGGCGCAAGCTGACCCAGTACACCCGGTGGGGCACGGTCGGCTTGGCCCTGGCCCAGTCTTACGGGATGGGCCTTCTCGTGATCCAATTCGGGCTTGCCCAGCCGACGGTGGGGTTCTTCCTCAACACGATCGTCACCCTGACCGCCGGTTCCATTTTCCTGATGTGGGTCGGGGAGCGGATCACGGAGAACGGTGTCGGAAACGGGATCTCCCTGCTGATCATGGCCGGGATCGTGGCCGGTTTTCCCGCGGAGATCGGGCGAGCGGCCCTCGATATCTCCATGGGCGCGGTGCACCCGCTGTGGGGGTTGGGGTTGATCGGGCTGTTCGTGGGCGTGGTCGCCCTCACCGTGATCATCCAGCAGGGCCAGCGCAAGATCGTGATCCAGTACGCCAAGCGCACCTCGGGCCGGCGGGTGTACGGGGGGCACACGACGCACCTTCCCCTCCGCGTGAACCAAGGCGGCGTGATCCCGATCATCTTTGCCTCCGCGCTCCTGACGCTCCCCAGTTCGATCGCGACCTGGATTCCCCAGCTTAACTGGCTTCAGCGCTACGTCGCCCCGGGGAGCACGATCTACCTGATCGCGTACGTTCTCCTCATCTTCTTCTTCACCTACTTCTACTCGTCGCTCGTGTTCGATCCGAACGACATCGCCAAGAACCTGCGCGAGGCGGGCGGGTTCGTGCCGGGGGTACGCCCGGGCCAGCCCACGGCCACGTACCTTGGGGACGCGACGAACCGGCTCCTCGTCGTGGGCGGACTGTTCCTGGCTGGCATTGCGATCCTGCCGTTCATCTTCCTGGCCCTGTCCGGCTTGCAAGCGTTCGCGATCGGCGGGACCTCGCTCCTGATCCTCGTTGGGGTGGGCATTGACACGATCATGCAGATCGAGGCCCATCTCGTGATGCGCCAGTACGAGTCCTTGGTCAAGGGGTCAGCGTTCCTCGGGAGGAAGGGGCTGTGAAGAACGTGGTCCTCCTCGGCCCGCCGGGGGCGGGAAAGGGGACGATCGCGGCCCGCCTGGCTCAAGAGCTGAACTTGCGGCACCTGTCCACCGGAGAGGTGCTGCGCGACGAGGCGGCGCGGGGCACAGATCTCGGCCGGCTCGCTCAAGGCTACATGTCCCGTGGCGAGCTCGTCCCGGATGAGGTCATCTTGACGATGGTTCGCGAGCGGGTGGACGGACGCCACGGTGTTCTCCTGGATGGGTTTCCCCGCACCCTGGCCCAGGCGAAAGGTCTGGAGGAGTTCCTCGCCGTGCACGTAGCGGTGTACCTCGCCCTCGGCAGGGATGCAGTGGTGCGGCGGCTCGGAAGCCGGCGGGTGTGCGGCGCCTGCGGCGCCGTGTACAACCTCGTGACCCAGCCCCCTCGCACGCCCGGCCGGTGCGACCGGTGCGACGGAGATCTCGTCCACCGGCCCGACGACGCGCCGGAGGTGGTGGCCCGGCGGTACGAGGTGTACGAACAGGACTCCGCGCCCCTTGTGGAGCACTATGCCCGCCGCGGCGTCCTCGTCACCGTGGACGCGGCGCGGGCCCCGGAGGTCGTGGCGTGCGACATCGTCAAGGTACTTCGGCAGTGATTGCCCTCAAGACGGAGGCCGAGATCGGGCTCGTCGCCGAGAACGCTCAGCTCCTCGCCGAGATCCTCGTCGAAGTGGCCCTCCGGGTCAGGCCCGGCGTCGCGACCTGCGACCTCGACCGGTTGGCGGAGCGGAAGATCCAGGCGGCCGGGGCGGCGCCCGCGTTCAAGGGGTACCACGGGTACCCCGCCACCCTATGCGTCTCCGTGAACGAAGAGGTCGTGCACGGGATCCCTTCCGACCGGCGACTTCAGGCCGGAGACATCGTGTCGCTCGATCTGGGCCTGCGTCGGGGCGGGTACTATGCGGATGCCGCCGTCACGGTGGGGGTGGGACGGATCGCGCCGGAAGCGGAGCGGCTGCTCGCTGTAACGCGGGGGGCCTTGCGCGATGCGATCAGGGCCGCTAGAATCGGCGGGCACGTTTCGGACTTGTCCCACGCTATCGGGCGGTACGTGGAACGTCATGGGCTTCACGTGGTCCGAGAGTTCGTGGGACACGGCATTGGTCGAGACCTCCACGAGGATCCGCAGATCCCGAACTTCGGGGAGTCGGGTGGGGGGATGGTCCTGCGGGAGGGGATGGTCCTCTGCCCGGAGCCAATGGTGAAGGGAGACGACCTCCCGGTTCGTATTCTGGACGATGGGTGGACCGCGGTCACAGGGAGCGGTTCGCTCGCGGCCCATTACGAGGAGATGGTGGTCGTAACCGATGAGGGGCCCCGGGTGCTGACGGGTTGGATCGGGGAGGAGATTTGTCGAAGAAGGATGTGATCCGCGCTCGGGGAGAAGTGGTCGAGGTCCTGCCCGACTCGATGTACCGGGTGCGATTGGATAACGATCAGGCAGCCTTATGCGTGACCTCGGGCCGGATGCGGAGGAACTTCATCCGGGTGGTAGTGGGGGATCGGGTGATTGTGGAGTTCTCCCCGTACGACCTCACGCGCGGGCGGATCGCATACAGGGAAACGTAGAGGGGGCGAGGATGAAGGTCCGGAGTTCGGTGAAGAAGATCTGCGACAAGTGCCGGGTCATCCGTCGCACGGGACGGTTGTGGGTCGTGTGCCCTAACCCGAAACACAAGCAACGGCAAGGATAGGGTATGGCGAGGATTGCAGGCATCAACCTTCCGGCGAAGAAGCAAATCGCAGTGGCGCTGACGTACATCTACGGGATCGGGCCGTCACGGGCGCAGGAGATCCTGGGGCGCGCCCGCGTTGCCCCGGACACGAAGGTCATGGACCTCACCGAGCAGGAGGTGACGGCTCTGCGGCGGGAGGTGGAAGCCCAGTTGGTGGAGGGGGATCTCCGGCGGCAGGTCCGGGGGAACGTTCAGCGGCTGATTGATATCGGATCGTACCGCGGCATCCGGCATAAGGCCGGGCTTCCGGTGCGAGGTCAGAAGACCAGGACCAACGCTCGTACCTGGAAGGGGCCCCGGCCGGCCAAGGCCGGGAAGAAGAAATAATGGCCCAGGCGCGGAAGAAGAAGGCGATTCGGTTGGATCGGGCGAGGGTGCACGTTCACTCCACGTTCAACAATACGATCATCACTGTGACCGACCACAACGGGAACGCAGTCGGCTGGCAGTCGGGGGGGACGGCGGGGTTCACGGGATCGCGGAAGGGCACTCCCTACGCGGCACAGCTCGCGACGCAGGCCCTGGTGCGCGATCTCAAGGAATACGGGGTTCGCTCTGTGCTCGTGACCGTGGACGGTACCGGGTCAGGCCGTCAGGCGGTGGTGCAAACGCTCCGCTCCTCCGGGATCCAGGTCGAGGAAGTTCGTAACGTGACCCCCGTGAGTCACAGCTAGGAGGCGGCGAGGATGGGCAGGTACGCAGGTCCGAAGTGTCGTTTGTGTCGGCGGGAGGGCGTCAAGCTATTCCTGCGTGGGGACCGATGCTACTCCGGGAAATGCCCGGTCTCCAAACGACCTCAGGTCCCGGGCCAGCACAGCCGTTTCCGGCGGCGGGCAAGCCCCTACGCGATCCGCATCCGAGAGAAACAGAAGCTCAAGCGGATCTACGGCGTTCGCGAAGCGCAGTTCCGCCGTTATGTGGAGGCGGGGAAGAAGTGGAAGGGCGTCACCGGCGAGGCGATTCTGAAATCCCTCGAGCAGCGGCTCGATAACGTTGTGTACCGGGCGGGGTTTGCGCACTCTCGGGACCACGCCCGACAGATCGTCGGCCATGGGCACTTCCTCGTGAACGGGCGACCCGCCAACATCGCCTCGCACGCGCTGGGCGAAGGAAACATCGTAGAGGTGAAGCCTCAGTCCCGCGACAAGCTTCGGGAGCAGATCAAGGCCTCGGTAGAGCGCCGGCCTCTCCCCGGCTGGCTCACGCGGGACCTCGAGGGCCTGCGAATTCAGGTGACCGCCGAGCCGAGCGTGGAGGAGCTTGAACAGTCCATCAAGATGAACCTGATCGTGGAGTTCTACTCAAGGTAAGATGCCCTCTTTCGTCTACCCAGAATCGGCGACATGGGCGGAGCACACCGATCGCTACGGGCGATTGGTCGTGGCCCCGCTGGAGCGTGGGTATGCCACCACCTTGGGCAGCGCCCTGCGGAGGGTCCTCCTCTCGGCGATCCCGGGGACGGCCGTGGTGCGGGTGCTATTCCCCGGGCATTTCCACGAGTACGACACCATCGAGGGTGTACGCGAGGACGTGCTCCACATCGTTCTGAATCTGAAGGGGCTCGCGATCCGGAGCCGCGACGAAGCCTTGCACCGGCTGTACCTGAACTCCCTTGGCCCGGGCGAGGCGCGGGCCAGGGACATCGAGACGCCGTCCGGGGTTGAGATTGCGAACCCCGACCATCTCATTGCCACCCTCGACAAGGGCGGGAAGTTCGAGTTGGAGATGGAAATAGAGACGGGACGAGGCTTCCGCCCTGCCGAGGAGAACAAGCGCGCCGACGCGCCCCTGTCCCTAATCCCGGTGGACACGGACTTCTCCCCGATCGAGCGCGTCAACTTCGTGGTGGAGGCGACGCGGGTTGGCGGGCGATCCGGATACGAACGCCTGGTCCTCGACGTGTGGACGAACGGGGCGATCACGCCCGCCGATGCCGTGGGACAGACGGTCGAGGTGCTGCGTGAACACTTTGGGCGCTTCGTGGGGACCCGCGGCGAGAGCGCCGAAGAGGCAGCACCGGAGGTTCCGGAGGAGTTGCAGCAGCCGCTGGGCGAGTTGGGCTTCGAGGTCCGGGCGTGCAACCTGCTCAGGGAGGAAGGGGTCATCACCCTGCACGACCTCCTGTCCCGCACCCGCGAGGAGGTTTCCGATATTCACGGGTTCGGCGAGAAGACCCTGGATCGGTTGGAGCAGCAGCTGAGCGAACTCGGCTATTCGCTGCGTTCAGAGAAGGAGGGCTGATGCGGCATCGCTGTAAGGTACCCAAGCTCAGCATGAAGAGCGACCGCCGGCGGGCGGTGCTCTCTGGCCAGGCCAAGGACCTCATCATGCACGGCAAGGTGGACACCACCCCCGCTCGTGCCCACGCGACCCAAGCGCTCGTGGAGCGGCTTGTGACCTGGGCCCGGAAGGGCGACCAGGCCGCGCAGCGGCGGGCGTTCTCCGTGCTCCAGAGCAAGGAGGCCACGAGCAAGCTCTTCTCCGACCTCGGTCCCAAGTACCGCGATCGCGACGGCGGCTACACCCGGGTCCTCAAGCTCGGGCCGCGCCGTGGGGACGGGGCGGAGATGGCCCGCCTCACCTGGGTGTGATGGCCCGCCGGGCCATCGTCCCGCCGGGGACCCCGGTCTATGGTCCGTACTCGCCCGCCGTTCAGGCGGGCCCGTTCTTGTTCGTCTCCGGCCAGCTCCCCGCGCTGCCGTCGGGCGAACTCCATCCGGGATCGATCGCGGATCAGGCTCGGCTTTGTCTGGAGAACATCGCCGGCATCGTCCGGGCTGCGGGCGGGACGATGGGAGATCTCGTCAAGGCCACGATCTACCTCGCCGACATGAACGACTTCGCGGCGGTGAACGCCGTGTACGCGACGTTCTTCGACCGGGACCCGCCGGCGCGGGCCTGTGTCGAGGTCGCTCGCCTGCCCAAGGACGCCCGGATCGAGATCGAGGCTGTGGCCTTCCTCGGCTCCTAGCAGCCTGTGTGCCAGTAGCCCGCTGAGCCTTCGGCCACGCGGACAAGAGCGGATCCCCGCGGTTGGATACAGCCTCACCGCAGAGCGCGCCAAGAACGCGGAGAACAGCCGGTCAACCGAAACCCCCA